>CAZMYK010000574.1:0-3362 GCA_964570435.1 uncultured Saprospiraceae bacterium
TTGTCTGATTTTCTGGAGCAAAGGGGTGGATGTTAGCAAATTCTGGATAGCTAACGGGAATAAGTTCTGCTGCGGCATTCAACTTCATCGTGCATGACCCAAGGGGTATCATCGCATGTACGAGGGACAGATCCTTGTTTTCGAGGGACTTGATGTACCTCATCATTTTTGTTTCCGAGTGATACAAAGAGAAGACCTCATGCGATAGGAAGTTACTGCTCCTTTGCAATTCTGTCGGAATACAAGTTGAAGAAGACATGAAGTCATGGTCTATTTTGCCAGCCTTTATGTTGGCAAAAAATCTCAGAAGATTCGCCACATCACTATCGCTCTTCGTCTCATCGATTGAAATTCTAATCTGCTGGCCTTCATAGAAGAAGTTAACATTTTCCTTCTTTGCTGCAGATTGTACAGTCTGTGCTAAGTCATCGTCACAATCGATACAAATGGTATCAAAAAAGTGCTCGTGTTTCATCTTGTAACCTAAGTACTTCAAACCTTCATTTAAGAAGACTGCCCTTTGATGGACATTCTTTGCGATTTGTCTAATACCTTCCTGCCCGTGGTAGACTGCATACATGCCAGCCATGACTGCTAGTAGGGCTTGTGCTGTACAAATATTAGAGGTAGCCTTATCTCTTTTGATATGTTGCTCACGAGTCTGAAGCGCCATTCTTAGTGCATAGTTTCCATCTGCATCTTTTGAAACTCCAATGATTCTCCCTGGAAGGCTTCGCTTGAAATCTTCCTTGGTTGCGAAGTAAGCAGCGTGAGGTCCTCCGAATCCCATAGGAACACCAAAGCGCTGGGTAAGTCCCACCACAGCATCAGCTCCGAATTCACCTGGAGGAGTCAACAAGGCTAAGCTGAGTAAATCCGCAGCAAAAATCGCATAGATCCCTTTTTCATTTAGACCAGCTGTAAACCGTCGAAAATCCTCAATCTCTCCTTCCTTATTTGGGTATTGAAGGAGGACCGCAAAGTAGTTGTCTCCCATATCCATATCTTGCCAGTCCCCGATGACTACTTCAATATCAATAGGTTGAGCCCTAGTTTGTAAGATCTCAATCGTGTGATCGAAGACGCCATTGTCCACGAATATCTTGTTAATTGCAGCTGTCTTCACCCGCTTGTTTTTAAGCGAATAGAACATGGACATTGCCTCTGCTGCAGCCGTTCCCTCATCCAATAAGGAAGCGTTAGCCAGATCCATTCCAGTCAAGTCTGCAAGCATTGTTTGGTAATTCAAAAGTGCTTCCAACCTTCCCTGGGCGATCTCAGCTTGGTAGGGCGTATATTGTGTATACCAGCCTGGGTTCTGAAATATATTTCTCAAAATCACAGAGGGAGTGATCGTACCGTAGTAACCTTGGCCTATGTAGTTCTCTGCTACAATATTCTTGTCAGCAAGTCCCTGGATGTGTTGAAGGTATTCGAACTCAGACATAGCCGGATCCACATCTAGATCAGTTTGCATTCGGATATCGTTGGGAATAGTCTCATCGATAAGGGTTTCTAGGTTGTCGATATTGAGGACTTGAAGCATGTCATTTACTTCCTGAGGAGAGGGACCAATATGCCTATTACTAAAGCGGTCACCTTGGTTTGTTATCTGCATTTCTCTAGCTTGATTTACAACACTTGCAAAGCTATTAATTTAAAGGCGAAAAATAGACATCATATCTTACTTATATTAATATAAATAAAGTCCATATGTGCAACATATTGGAAAACCGCAAGGTCCGTGGTAGTTTGTTAAATCAGGCATTTTTTCCTAAATCTCCTGACTTACGAAGAAATACCAGGATCAAAAATAAGCAGGGTTGATTGGTGTTGGAATAGAGGGTGGTCAATGGCACTACTTTTTCACAGCTAGAATTACACCAGTGGACCAGTCTAATTTGGACACTCGAAGGTCCGGTCTTTTCGATAGTATGGAAACAAGTTCATTCACTTGTTGCTGATGCCCATCTGGCCAATTTGATTGCACTTTCATGTCATCAATCACATAGAATCCACCTGTTGCCAGCAGACTTAGTGCTCTATCAAGGTGGCTATACTTTCCTGGCCAAGCATCAGCAAAAATTAGGTCAAAAGCTGGTCCTGTGTATTCTTCCAGCCATTTACCACCATCCGAACAGATTACTTGGACATTCTTGTGGTCTGAAAAAAAACCTACAGCTAGATCTGTAAGGAGCGAATCATTATCAATGGAGGTCACCGATGCCTCTTTAATGGCGCCATCAACAATCCATGCAAGCGATAATCCAATTCCAGTACCCAATTCTAAGAAATTTCCCCCAGGTTTTGATAGACAAAGGTTCCTCAATAGGGAGCCTACTAGTCGATCTGAAGGCATTGTAAATCCCAATTCAATGCACTTCTCCTCCAGGGCAGTCGTTAACCTAGGAAGATTGACCACCCTAAAGTCCAAATGCGGATTTTACATTTTCAACATAATCTAGTTTCTCCCAAGTAAAGGTCTCCACCTCCATGTCTTTTACATTTCCAGATCCGTCTTTGAAGCTTACCGTTTTGATTTCAGGCGCCCTACCCATATGGCCATAGGCTGCGGTTTCCGAATATATAGGTGTCCGTAATTTTAGCCTCGTCTCGATGGAATAAGGTCTCATATCGAAGATCTCATAGACCTTATCTGCAATCTCGCCATCTGTCATAGCGACCTTAGCTGTACCATAGGTGTTGATGTATAAGTTGGTAGGCTTGACCACACCGATAGCATAGGAAACTTGCACGAGCACCTCATCACAAAGGCCAGCAGCTACAAGGTTTTTAGCGATATGTCTAGTAGCATAAGCCGCAGAACGATCCACCTTAGAGGGATCCTTTCCTGAAAAGGCACCTCCACCGTGGGCACCCTTGCCACCATATGTATCTACAATTATTTTTCTCCCTGTTAGCCCTGTATCTCCATGTGGTCCGCCAATCACAAATTTACCAGTGGGGTTGATGTGATAGACAACATCTTCCGTAAATAAGGCCTGGATCTCAGGTGAAAGTTGATCCTTCACAGCAGGGATTACAATGCCAACAATGTCTTTCTTAATCTGGGCCAACATTTTTTCATCTTCATCAAAATCATCATGTTGGGTGGAAACCACAATACTGTCAATTTTCTGAGGTTTGTTGTCATCAGAGTATTCGATTGTCACCTGTGACTTGGCATCTGGCCTCAGGTAGCCAATAAGCTTTCCATCCTTCCTCACCCTTGCAAGTTCCTCCAAAATTCTATGGGAGATGTCTAAAGCAAGTGGCATATAGTTCTCTGTCTCATTACTAGCATAGCCAAACATCATTCCTTGATCTCCAGCTCCTTGCTCCTCCTTGCTTCCTCGATCTAC
>CAZMYK010000575.1:0-3352 GCA_964570435.1 uncultured Saprospiraceae bacterium
TCGGTTTCTTCCCAGGCATATTGCTAGGATATAATATCTCCAATGAGGACTGGTTCAACGTGAACGGCTTAGATTTCTTAAAACTTCGCTTCTCCTATGGACAAATGGGTAATGACCAGGTAGTTTTTGATGATGTTCTACAGGAATTTGCCTTCCTTTCGACTTATGGCTTCGGACAATATCCAATTAACGGTGTCGTAGAGTCAACATTGATAGAGACACTATTGGCAAACCCCACCTTCACTTGGGAAAGAGCTAATAATCTAAACGTTGGAATTGATGGCAACCTCTTTGGAGATCTTGACTTCACATTTGAATACTTCAATAATAGAAGAGATCAAATATTAATTCAGAAAACAGGCTCAACTCCTGCATCTTCTGGAATAAGTGACTTACTACCTCCTGTAAATGCAGGAAAGGTTGATAATTCGGGAGTGGAATTTAGCCTGATCTATAGCAAAGGAAATTCGGATTTTAGATGGAATGCAGGAATTAATGGTGGGTATGCTAAGAATAGGGTTGTTTTTCAGGATGAAGTTCCTGGTGCGCCAGAATATCAATTGCAAGAAGGTAAACCAATTGGCGCTTATCTTGTTTATGAATCAGATGGTGTATTCTTAGATGAGGCTGCTATCGAAGCTAATTCCTTAGATTACAGCGCTGTGACAGGAACTTTGATCCCTGGAGATATGAAGTTCAAGGATCAGAATGGGGATGGAATCATTGATGCCGATGATCAGATCAGACTTGAAAAAAATGCTATTCCGACCTTCACCTTTGGAGGAACGTTTAACATGTTTTACAAAAATTTTGACTTTTCGGCATTGATTCAAGGTTCAACGGGTGCGGCTATAAGGATTGAAACAGAATCGGGTGATATTGGAAACTTCTTGAAGTACAGTCACGATAACCGGTGGAGTATAGACAATCCTAGTAGCGAGCATCCGAGACTTGCTAGTAGAGGAGATACCTACTACACAGGTGGACCCTATGGAAACAATACTTACTACTTGTTCAATAAGGATTATGTGCGATTGAAGAATATAGAACTGGGATATACATTAGACCCTAATCTGATAAGAAAGACAGGTTTAGGTAGTTTGAGAGTGTATTTCAATGCGCTGAATGTAATAACATTAAATCAATTCAAGATTTTTGATCCCGAGGCGGAAGCTGGTAATGGAGTATACTACCCATTGAACAGAATCTTAAACACAGGATTAACGATCTCATTCTAATATAAAAATTGCTATATGAAAAAATTGCTTTATTTACTGAGTTTCGCAGCTGTGATGCTATTGGCACCCACCTCCTGCGACAACGATTTTCTGAACACAGAACCCTTAGATAAGATCTCTGCTGACAAAACTTGGTCTGATGGTGCCCTGTCTCAAGCCTTCATATTTAATGTCTATGGCTTTCTTGGCTACGGCGGTTTTGAAGAACAGGCGCTTGCATCCTACACAGATGAGGCTATGTTTACGCACGCAGGTCGGAACATTAATACCTTTACGGAAGGAGCAGAGAGCCCTGGTGCTCTGGCTTGGGTGAGTGATACCTACGGTTGGGATAATATGTACTTAGCTATTAGGCAGGCAAACGTCGCAATCGAAAATTTACCAAACTCCACATTCTCTGACCAAGAACTTAAGGACATGCTGATGGGAGAGGCACTCTTCTTGCGTGCTTACTACTACCAACAATTGGTTAGGATATATGGAGGTGTTCCTCTGATTGATAGAACATATGGTCTAGATGAGGACTACACAATAGCACGAAGTACATATGCAGAGTGCGTAGACTTTATGGTGAAAGATCTTGACCAAGCAGCCAGCCTACTAGATGGGAAAACGATGGCAGATGGACGAGCTTCGAAGCTAAGTGCCATGGCACTAAAGGCAAGAATCTTATTGTACGCAGCAAGTGACTTGCACAATTCTAGCAAGATTAGTGGAATCCTTGGTGGCTATAGCAATCCAGAACTGGTTTCCTATACATCAGGCGATCAGAATTCAAGACTTAATGCTGCGAAGGCTGCCGCAAAGGCCGTGCTCGATATGGCACCTGGCTACAAATTGAATCTTAGTGGACCAGTGAGTGCCTCAGAGGGTAGCGCCAATTATCTAGCACTAGCGATGGGTGGACAGTCTTCTGTTGCCGATCCAGCAGGTGCAACAGACTTAATTTGGCAGCGAACCCACACTCCGGAGTTTACCCAAGAAGACGGTTGGCCTTTAGGAGGAATCAACTACGGAATCAATAATGGACCCAATGGTTATCACAACTGGGCTGGTAATACACCGATTCAGAATTTAGTGGACGACTATGAAATGATGGATGGTAGTAAATTTGACTGGGATAATCCAGACCATGCCGCTGCCCCTTATGAAAATAGGGACCCTAGATTCTATTCTACGGTTTTATATGATGGTGCAGTATGGAAGCCTAGGCCTTCTGATGTAGCAGGAGCAGAACCTTTTGATCAGATACAGACTGGAAGATACGATGATGGAAGTGGAGGTTTTATTAACGGGATAGATACAAGGGAGTCGCCAGTTGAAAACTGGAATGGTAGTCGAACACGATACTATACAAGAAAGTTCATTGATCCAGACCCAGGAAAAGTAGATAACTTCTCTGACGCTCAAACTGTACCTTGGCCATTTATAAGAGTCACTGAAATGGCACTAAGTTATGCTGAAGCCGCTGCCCTAACGGGAGAGGAGCAGGAAGCACGTGACTGGATCAATAAGATTAGATTTAGAGCAGGCTTGCCAGCAACTGAAGCATCAGGTAGTGACTTACTTGATCTTATCAAGAATGAGCGTGGCATAGAACTAGTCTATGAAGAGCATCGTTACTATGATGCTAGAAGATGGCTAGATGGCGAGGTAATTGGAGCTGGAATTAGGGCAATCACGAATATTGCAACTCTTAAATCAGGCGCCACACCTCATGTACCATATCGATATGATAAGGATGTCTATGACTATTCTTATGAAGTATTTAACAATACAGACAACGAAACTCGAGTATGGAATGACAAGATGTACTGGAGACCAATAAGTAGGGATGAAATTAACAGAAACGATAAGTTAGTTCAGAATCCTAATTACTAGAAATCATATATTCATTAGGTAATTTTAAGAACTCTTGACCTTGCAAAAGGTCAGGAGTTTTTTCAATTCTTACAAAAAGGATCAAACGTGCTTTTAAAGTAGCTAATACTAGGTCATTTGAATTCTGCCTTGTCTTGCTCGAAAAGAAGCGCTTAATGGGCACACTTTGCTGTGAAGCAATTACTCTTTCAAGTGACTAAATGCTTAATGCGATTTGAACTTTATTACATTTA
>CAZMYK010000576.1:0-3349 GCA_964570435.1 uncultured Saprospiraceae bacterium
TGGGGAGGCTTTCGTGTGGCAAGAAAGGCAAGAATTCTTTCCCTAAGTGAATCAGAAAACGAAGTAAGTGCCTCACATGATGGATATAAGGGCTCTCGCTGCATTCATGAGCGAAAAGTCAAGTTGGAAGACAAGGAGCTTATCATTGAAGACCATTTAAGCTCCGATGTGCAAGCTAAGTGCTACCTTCATTTTCATCCAGATCAAAAATTATCATTACAAGGCTCTGTAATATATTTTCAAGAAGCCTATATTAACTTCGAAAATTGCCTTGACATAGACGTTCAAGATTATAGCTATGCTCTGGGCTTCAACAAAACCCAAAAAGCAAGTATGGTCGTAATTACTTTCAGACACAACCTAGTAACGCGAATCCACTATTGATGAAGATTCTTTTTTTGACTGATAATTTCCCCCCTGAGAGCAATGCTCCTGCTAGCCGAACCTATGAACACTGTCTAGAATGGGTCAAAAAAGGTGTAGAAGTGACGGTGATTACTTGCGCCCCAAATTTTCCAACTGGTAAGCTTTTCAAGGGCTACAAGAATAAACTCATTCAAAGGGAAGTGATGGATGGTATCAAGGTCATCCGCGTATGGTCTTACATCACACCTAATCGTGGGCTAGGTAAGCGGATATTGGACTATCTCAGCTTTTGCATCATGTCTTTTTTTGCCTCGCTAAGTGTCAAGACAGATCTCATTGTTGCTACTTCACCACAACTATTTACGGCTGTTTCTGGTTGTTTCGCTGCTTTTTTTAAACGTAAAAAGTGGGTTATGGAGGTTCGTGACCTTTGGCCTGATAGCATACAAGCAGTAGAAGCGATAGAAAAAAACACCATCTTGAAGATCCTTGATAGAGTGGTCATGTTCCTGTATAAGAGGGCTGATAAGATTATAGTGGTCACGGACTCATTCAAGAAGATGCTGATAAAATGCAAGGTAGAAGAAAGTAAGATTGAAGTGGTTAAGAATGGGGTCTACATGCACAAGTACATCCCAAGCGAGAAACCTGAAAAACTAGTACAAGAGCTAGGCTTGGGGAATAAGTTTGTAATCACTTATATCGGAACACTTGGAATGGCACACGGCTTGAATTTTATACTTGACTGTTTTAGAGAAATTCAAGAACCTGACATCCACCTTCTTCTTATTGGGGAGGGTGCAATGAAGAGTCGACTTGTCAATCAGAAAGCATCTTTAGCGCTGGAGAACGTTAGCATATTAGATGGGGTCCCGAAAGAAGAAGTATCAAAGTACATAGCCTTAGGTGATGTATCGCTAATCAACCTTCGAAGGAAGAACACCTTTACAAAGGTAATCCCTTCCAAGATTTTCGAAAATGCTGCGATGGGAAAGCCCATACTCCTGGGTGTGGAAGGCGAAGCAAAGGAAATAGTCGAAAGTTTCAATGCAGGTCTACGCTTTGAACCAGAAAACAAAGAAGCCTTCATAGATGCAGTTTCAGATCTATACCAGTCTAGGACGACCATAAACGAGAGTTACGGTGGAGGAGCTGAACTTGCAAAGCACTTTGATCGACAAAGGCTTGCCTTAGAAATGCTCGATCATTTGCTGTCTATGAAAGAAGCTAAAGACCTTAGAACAGAGATAACAAAGCCGACTTAAAAGTACTATATTCAGTCATGGAACCTTCTTTCCCGACACTAGATCGTTACAGCATGCCCTTGCTCTTACTCCTACTTCAAGGGTTTATTTTTGTTGGCCTAATTGCCTTTCGCTATTTGCGGAAGAAAAATATCTCTGACCTCCTGATTGCCTTGTTTCTTGTCTTGTTTTGTTTTGAACGTATCCACTATACGGTAGGATTTATGTCCTGGTATGATACCCATCCTAATACCAAGATTAACTACGTTCTAGCACCTATGACACTAGCCTTTGGCCCACTTCTCTTTCTGTATGTTAGGTCATTAACGGTGGCTAAGTTTCAAATGTTGAGGAGGCATCTTTGGCACTTCATGCCTTTTGCAGTTTACATCCTATATCGTCTGTTTTTATATGTGTACGACATGAGTCAGGAAGGTTTTTCCGCTACGCAAAATGGTGTCTTGATGTCAAAAGTTGAAATTTTCATTGTAACACCTCTTTTTATTTTACTATCCTCCTTCCATCTGATTCTATATCTTGCCTTCACCATACAGCAGTATTGGTTTTATCGGCGAAGAATCAAGCAGTACTACTCTAACCTCTACAAGTTTGAGTTGAATTGGATTAGGAATTTTCTGATCATTTATGGACTTCTTTTTCTTTATGACGTCTGCCAGAATATTATAGATGGCTTCATTTCTGAAATGCATTGGTCACAGAAGTGGTGGTTCCACGCGCTTTCAAGTGGGATAATAATCTATTTTGGAATCAAGGCTTACTTTACAAAGACGGACCGACTGCAAGACTTAGAATTTTCTAACGTGCCGCTAGTTATGGACAGCAAACCTGCTGCAAGTGGAGATCGGTTTTCTGATGAAAAAATCAAGCTAGTCCAATTAATGAGAGATGAGAAACCTTATTTAGATCCTGCACTTACCTTGAGTGCATTGGGAAAAAGGTCGGGATACAGCAATGCCCAACTTTCGGAGATTATTAACGAAGCGTTTCAAGTGAATTTCAATGACTTCGTCAACCAATATAGGGTTGAGGAGGTAAAAAAGGCGCTCCAAGAGAGAAGGAATGAGCAGCTTTCGCTGGTGGGAATAGCCTACGATTCAGGATTCAATAGCAAGGCCACATTTAACCGCGTTTTCAAGAAGTTAGCAGGCCTATCACCAACTGAGTACATCAAGAATCATGTAAATTAGGACGACTCAAATTATCATATGAGTCGTCTCCCTCGCAATTGAGTCTTTAATTTGTAACACTTGCCTGAAATTTGAGTCATTGATCACTCAAAAACACTTTGCTAATGAGAAAGATATTCAAGCCGCAAATACAAAGCTTTTGGCCAGTGGATTTGGTCTTTGCTTTAATACGTATCATATGTGGTGTTTTAATGACCCTTGATTTTGGATCTTCTAAATTCGGAATGCCTTGGTCTCCACCAGATGCTGAATTTGGACTCTTTCAAGTTGCCGCTTGGTTTCCTGAGGATGTGGCAGGATACGGGGGTATTTTTGCTATTGCACCAGTCTTTTTTGCTTGGATGGGTGCCGCAAGCGAGGCCATAGGAGGAGTATTCCTAGCACTTGGCCTAGGAACCAGACTAGCAGCTTTCCTGATTATGTGTACTATGCTAGTTGCAATTTTCTGTCAGCAATGGGGGGAAGGCAGTTGGAACATGCTTCCAGCTATGGGCTTCTTATGGATTGCCATCTACAACCTCGTTCTAGGCT
>CAZMYK010000577.1:0-3341 GCA_964570435.1 uncultured Saprospiraceae bacterium
TACATACTGTTCTCTATTCCAAGTCCTATAAGCCAGCTTCATATATCTCGCAACTGTCTCTGCAAAGGCATCTTTCTTGGGACCATCCTCCATTGCAACTGCTTTGGCAATAAGAGTCATTACATTGCTCCCATAGTGCCTGTATCTTCTCACATGTTTAGGGTAGTCAAGCGGTTCAGGTTTCTTAACATCTTCCTCTGCAAGAATAGAATCTTCTGGCGCATCAACTTCGATATCGTAGTCAGCTATTCTTAAAAGGTGAGACCACAACTTAGCTCTGTAGTTGTTAAGGTTTTTATTATCCGGATTCATCTGGTACATTAAAGCAACGATTCTTTCGGCATATTTTTGTCTTAGCTCCTTGTCTTCTACGGTCTTTGCATAGTTAATAAGGTTCTGTACATTCCTGCCATACTGAGAAATGGTCAATTTGTCTTTCTCAGTGTTGTATTCCATGTTAATCATTGTCTTTCTATTTTTTCAAAGTCTGCGAAACTTAGTCATCGCATACTTGCTTTTTGTTAAAATAAGTTCTCACAAATTTGAGAACAATTAGTAATAAAACACCTACTCAACAGTTACCGACTTAGCAAGATTTCTTGGCTGATCCACATTGCATCCTCTCATTACTGCAATATAGTATGCTAGTAGTTGAAGAGGAATAGCCGATAGAAGTGGTGTGAAAACATCGGCTGTATTAGGAATTTCAATTGTAAAGTCCGCAATTTTCTTAATTTCTGTATCGCCTTCTGATACAACAGCGATTACAATTCCCTTTCTAGCCTTCACTTCCTGCACATTTGAAAGTATCTTCTCATATGCATTCTTATTAGTGGCTATTACGATGACAGGCATGTACATATCTATCAAGGCGATGGGACCGTGCTTCATTTCTGCTGCTGGATATCCCTCTGCGTGAATGTAGGAAATCTCTTTTAGCTTAAGTGCACCCTCCAGGGCAATAGGAAAGTTGTAACCTCTGCCCAAATATAGCGCATTTGAAGCACTTTTTATCTCTGAAGCTATATTTTTTATGGTCTCTGCTTGGCTTAAAACTTTCTTAGCCTTTTCAGGTATTAACTCGAATTCAGAAATTAGCATTTGAAAATCTGATTTTGAGATTGTACCTCTTTTGTGAGCTAGGTCCAAAGCCATCAGCGTTAAGACAACAAGCTGACTCGTGAAAGCCTTTGTAGAAGCAACTCCAATTTCAGGACCAGCGTGAATATATGACCCACAATCTGTGAATCTAGCAATCGAAGAACCTACATTATTGACTATTCCATAGATCAGGGCACCTTTTTCCTTTGCCATTTCTAGAGCGGACAGGGTATCAGCTGTTTCACCAGATTGTGAAAGAGCAATAACTACATCTTTACTACCTATAATCGGGTTTCGATACCTGAACTCTGAAGCGTATTCAACCTCTACAGAGATCCTCGCCAGTTCTTCAAATATATACTCTGCAATAAGTCCAGCATGCCAAGATGTACCACAAGCCACAATGATAAAACGATCCGCGTTCTGGATTCTGTGGTAGTGGTCTTGCATTCCTCCTACCTTGACCCATCCCTCACTAGCGTTGATTCTTCCCCGCATAGCCTCAAAGATTGACTCGTCTTGTTGGTAAATTTCTTTCAGCATGAAGTGATCGAATCCTCCCTTCTCTATTTCCTCAAGTTTAAGGTCTACTTTCTCAATAGTGTAATCTATCAACTCATTCTCCAGTGACTTAATCTGAGGACTAGAAGTTCTAGAAATGGTAACCACTTCATTGTCTTCTAGGTAGATTATTTGGTTCGTGTACTTAATGATTGGGGTTGCATCTGAAGCTATGAAAAACTCGCCATCTCCTATCCCTACAACAAGTGGACTAGACTTTCTTGCTCCTACTATTATATCTGGGTTCTCACGATCTATGACTGCTATTGCAAAAGCCCCAATTACCTTCTTCAAGGCGTATCGTATTGCAGTTTCCAAGTCTAAACTCTTAGAATCTTGGATTTCTTCAATCAGATGGACTAGAACTTCCGTATCGGTTTCACTTACGAATTCGTGGCCCTCTGAAATAAGAAACTCCTTGATGGCTCCATAGTTTTCAATGATTCCATTGTGCACTAAGGCTAGTCGCTGGTTTCCTGAATGATGGGGGTGGGCATTAATATCATCAGGCTTACCGTGGGTAGCCCATCTGGTATGTCCGATTCCCATCGTCGCATTCGAGCTTAGAGCAGCGTCAAACTTCTCTAGTTCTGATACCTTTCCCTTCTTCTTAAAAGTATTTAATTCTCCGTTTAATAGTGATATTCCTGAACTATCGTATCCTCTATACTCAAGTCTCTTGAGACCTTCTAGAAGAATAGGAAATGCTTTTCTCTCTCCTAGATAAGCAACAATTCCGCACATATATTTACTCTTTATTTAGAATAATTCGCCTTAAGCTTCATAGGGTAGGTTGAATGCTTAGGCCCAAAAATAATAGAACGATTTGCAATAACGGTTTTATTTCGAGGCACAATTCTTAATTTGATGTCTGGGGTTTCCTCATTCATTTCCTGGATGGCGTGTGATGTGATTATTGCACTGTATCTTTTCAGTGTAACACCATCTCGATTCACAGAGCTTAAGGCACCGTCGAAGAGCTCGCTCACTCCTGTGTCAAGAGACAAAATGGCATCTTCTATTAGAAAGACCTCTCCATCTTCCGAATAAGCTTGTACAATCAAATTTTCGATTGGATCATGTATATCTGAACTTGCATCTTCCAAGACAAAGAACTCTAACTCCATTTTATTCAAAAGAAAACCATCAAATTCATCACTTGCCAAAACAGGCAAATCCACATTTACATCGCTACCTGACATTCCCTGGAGGAAGATTAGACTATCTCCTTTTTCAGTATTTCCGATAAATGGATCAATCTCTCCCACTTCATAATTATGTTCATAGTAGTTATGCTTAACACCGTTAACTGAAAATCTATAGGACCTAGCAACTGAGTCAGTATAATACACATAAATGCTATTGTCTGGTGCTGCTCCTGTACTAGACGAGGCAAAATTAAAACTTATAGCAGAACTCTTGTCGGTACTTGTAGTAAGGTGCAAGGCCGGTGCATATTCCAAAAAATTCTCCGCAGAACTAATTAAAGATGTGTCATCTATCATAGCCTGGACCCAAGCATCATCAAGCCGCATTCTGAATTGATTAATCTTACCAGTAGTAGTGGTATCTCCTGCTTCTAAGACAAATAAAGAATCATTTGGCATAGCTACAAATGACTTACTCCCAATGAGTTCAGTAGATGCCAGTCTATTAGAAGAATATAGCGTGTCATCTCT
>CAZMYK010000578.1:0-3329 GCA_964570435.1 uncultured Saprospiraceae bacterium
ACCCGCCTGTGTTTTTCTGCAAGTCCATAGCCTTAAAATAAAGCTTAGACTTAGAGTCGATAGTGCTCTAGACGTCTGAAGAATTCTTCCTTGTAGGTATTTCCAATGGGCAGCTCTTTGTCCCCTATGACTACTGAAATGGAAGTCGTTTTCGAAATATGACGGAGGGCTACAAGGTAGGACTTGTGGATTTTTACAAACAAGGAAGACGGAAGATTCTCTTCGAAAGACTTGAGTGTACTGTAAGTGATCAAGTGCCTCCCATCCTGATGAACAGCCACGTAGTTCCTGAGACTTTCCACGTAACTTATATCTTCCACAACTACCTTCTCTAGGTTGTTTTTCCCATCGGTCTTGATAAAAACAAAGTTGGGACTAGCATCACTGGCTTCTGCCTTCTTATCTCTTCCTTTCACCTTGATTACTGCTTGGTAGAAGCGTTCAAAACTGAAGGGCTTCAGAAGGTAGTCTACCGCATCGACATCATAACTTTGCAAGGCATATTCACTGTAGGCAGTGGTGAAGATGATTTTGGTGCTTTTATCAATTATCTTAGACAATTGTAAGCCATCAATCACTGGCATTTGGATGTCCAAAAAAACAACATCAATATCTTCCTTGCCTAGCATCTGAAGCGCTTCTACTGGATTCGATGAAGATGCTACTAGGTCTATAAACCCTACCTTTGAAATGAACTTCTCTAACAATCTTATGGCAGGAGGTTCGTCATCAATAATCATGCACCTCAGAATTTCATTCATATTGGTAATTTTAGGATCGAAATATAGATATCCCCTTCTATGCTTTGCTCTAGGTGAAAGTCATCGCCATATAGCACATTTAGCCGCTGAATCACACTAGAATTCCCAATCCCACTTTCCATCATTTTATCAGCATTATTGGTCTTATTCCTCGTTTCGAAAATCAACTCACTTTCTGTACATGAAAGCCTTATTAGTGCTTTCGCACGCTCATCATTCACAATGCCGTGCTTAAACAAATTTTCGACAAAGTTTATAAGGATCAAGGTAGGCACTTTAACTCCTCCCTTGCACTTATCAACTAAGAAATCAACATGAAAATTTTCTTCATACCTCTTTCTATAAAAGTGAACATAGTCGTCGAGGAAGCCTATTTCTTTCTCCAATGGATTAAAGTCTTCCTGGGATTCATAAATAACATAGCGGAGTAAGTCAGATAACTTCTGGATGTCGGCAGCTGCGCTTGGATTGCTATCGTATAATTCGACATAGAATGAATTCATTGTATTAAAAAGGAAGTGCGGGCTGATTTGAGATTTTAGCAAGTCTAATTCTGCCTTTTTTTTCGCGAGTTCAAGTTCGTGATTCAAGTCCTTTCTCTCGAAATTGTTGATCAGCATATAGACAAAGGTGCTGTAGATAAATGGCTTAAACACAAAGAAAGAGTTGTCGTAGACATAGTAGACAAATTTTCGAGTACTATCGTGGTAGTTGTGCTCGCCGGTAATTTCAAAGATTACAATCTCGTCTACGAAGTACCTAAAACCAGCAAATACAAATATCAAAACGAAAAAAGAAAGCACAAAAAAAGGAAGTCGAGACCTCTTTAAGTAGCGAGGTGCAACGAAGTCTAGGTTGATGAAATAGACCAATGAACAAGCAACCCAGAAGGACGATTGCAAGATAAGGGACCTAGTAGAAAAGCTATCCATCAGTCCTACCCTTCCTCGCAGAATGTAGTCTTCTAGGTACTCAAGAAGGATGAAGAATAAGGCCAAAGTAAGATGATACTTCCAATACTTCTTAATTAACATAGTTTAAAAGTAAGTAGATTTCACTGTATTTAGCCCTACTTAGCTTCACCTATCGAATTCACAGGACAAACACATCAAATCACGCAACGAAACAGTTCATCCGTCATTTTCATTGGTTGATTGTGCAGAATATGAGCTAGGCTTCCTTTGAAGATTGTGGAGGTAAATGAATGATAATTTGCTCCTATGAAAAATACAATACTCCTTCTAGCAGTCCTAATTACCGCCAAACTTAGTGCTCAAAGCTATCAAATCGAGGGTAGGGTTACAACGTCTACGGAAAACCTTGTCTCGGTTGCCATCACAGCCTATGAAATTGAGACAGATAGTCTCCTAGCATTTACCTATTCAGATGAAGTGGGAGCATATTCACTTTCCGTGAGCCTACCCCTTTTTAGGTTAGAAGCCGAATACTTGGGATTTGTAGACCATATAACAGAAATAGACATGATGGGTGCGTCTGTCTTGCTGCACGATATCGCGATGCTTGATGACAAGGTCATCCTAGACCAGGTAGAAATCAAGGCCAAGAAGCAATCCTTCATCGAAATGAAAGGAGATAAGATGATCATTGAAGTGGCTGAGTCCGGAATAGGGGAAGGCAACGACGGTCTTGAAACCATGGCAAGGCTCCCGGGAATAAGGTTGGACAGAAACGAAAACCTTGTTTTTAGGGGGAGTAGTAGCCTACAGATTATGATCGATGGAAAGCCCTCTGTCCTCCAAGGAGAGGCACTAACCCAGTTCTTGAAAACGATCTCAGGCACGAACATCAAGGCGGTTGAAATCATTGCCAATCCATCTGCACGATATGATGCCAAAGGTTCAGCGGGAATTCTAAATATTAAATTAAAGAAGTCCATCTATTCTGGTTTCACCGGCAACGCCTTTGCATCAGTAGGTTATGCTGAATACATTAAGAACAGTTATGGAGTAAATCTATACAACAATACAGAGAAGTGGAACCTGAATGCGAGAGCATCATACAGTTACAATGAGTCTGTAAATCACAGAAGGGTCATTCGAACCTTTGACGACGGGACCACCTCAAATTCTTTGACCCAATTGAATGATTGGTTACCCGTTTCAAATAGCTTCTCTACAGCCCTAGGTGCATCCTACCAGATTTCCTCCACCCAAAGCATAGGTTCTTCATGGAATTTTCGTCGATACCTTGGAGATGCCTTAACGCTTGGCAGTGCCCAAGAATTGAGGGATGGGATTGAAGCTGAATATTCAACCCTAAGGGAAGAAGAGGTGGACAACGATGCCAATCTGACCGGAAACATTTACTACAACTTCACATCAGAGGATGAAAATACCACCCTTGACGTCCAGGCCAACTTTGGATCCTACTCTAATGAGAACCACCAGATCACCGCTAATCGCTTTTTTGAACAGAAAAATGGCAGCGTCGTAAGGATACCACAAATTGTAAGTACTAATAATCCAACTGACATCCGTGTATTTAACATGAGGGCCGACTACTTTAGACAACTTGATGACTTGTTCTCTGTGGAAATGGGAGGTAAAT
>CAZMYK010000579.1:0-3324 GCA_964570435.1 uncultured Saprospiraceae bacterium
GCAAATTGCTTAAAACCCTGAAAAAGAAGAAGGGGAATAATTGATAAAGAAATAATCCGAAAGTAGGGTATTGCTAAATCTACAACTTCTTGAGGTTGATCCATGCGTGCCATGATAGGTTCTATCAGTAACATGAAGAAAAAAAGGATGACACCAAGAATAAGTGACAACATAAGTCCATGATCCAAGATGTCTCGACCTAATTTCTTGTGTCCTGCAGTATCTGCCTCTGCAATCAATGGTGTAATGGCAAAGGTGAAGCCTATTCCCAAGGACATCGCTATAAAGAGAACACTGTTTGCAAGAGAAACTGCAGCTAGAGGGGCCGCTCCTAGTCTTCCTACCATGATATTATCAGCAAAGCTTACAAATACATGTCCAAGTTGGCCAAGCATTACGGGGAGGGCAATCACTAGGTTTTTTCTAAACTCGGATGTATATCTACTTAGATTCAACGAAACAGGTTTGATCAGCAAGCAAATATATGTGAAATATTGAATGCACTGTTTCGAGCACAAGTATCTGTGAATGCTCTGCTCTTTGCACACATTTAGTGGTCTCGGTTTTCCTTTCTGAAGAACTAGGGATGAAGGAAGCACGACAAGGTAATCACAGAAAAAAGTGAGATGCAAATAGGTTTACCGGCTTGCGTCAGCTTATCGCACTTGTGAGTAAGCAGCGAAATCCTTTAAGTTCGCTTAACATTCGACTTCATTTGTTCACATATCTCTAACATAAGCTTTAAGGATACTTAAATTACTTTTCTACGAAAAAGGACTGGTCGGGCATACATTTGTTGCAATTGAAATCAAACTAAATCTAAAAATGATAAGATCCTTGACTATTGCCATTGGGGCAATTTTTCTATCCACGTCTATATTCTGTCAGGACTTCGACCTGTACAAAATAAGTACTTACTACACCGGAACATTCGATGCGAGCGCAGCTGAGATAGCCGCCCATGATCCTGGAAGCCAGTTGGTTTTCTTTACCAATGCAGATGCCAACTCAGTAGTTGTTCTAGATATTAGCAATCCGGATATTCCTAGGAAGGTTGCAGAAATTTCTCAAGCTGAATATGGGGCTGGGGTAAACAGTGTAGATGTATACGACGGCCTGGTGGCGGTTGCGGTTGAAGCTGAAGATATTACTAGCAATGGAATGGTTACATTCTGGAATACCGACGGTTCTTTCATTACTTCTGTGGAGGTAGGTGTTCTTCCAGACATGTTGACTTTCAGCAATGACGGAACGAAAATCTTAGTTGCAAATGAAGGACAGCCTTCTGATGACTATATGACAGATCCTGAAGGTTCGGTGTCACTTATAGATCTGTCCAATGGCGCGGAAAGTGCCACAGTGAAGAGCATTGGATTTACTGCCTTTGAAGCTGAGGGGTTGAAAGCAACAGGTGTACGTGTGTTTGGTCCTGGGGCAACTGCAGCACAAGATCTTGAACCAGAGTATATTGCCTTTTCAGATGATGATTTGCTTGCCTACATCATCTGCCAGGAGAACAACGCTGTAGCCATCTTAGACATAGAGACCGAAACGATTACAGACATTATTCCACTAGGGACGAAAGACTACTCGCAGCTGGGGAACTCTATTGATGCCTCCAATAGGGATGACAAGATCGATATCAAGAATCATGAGGTTTTAGGTTTTTACATGCCCGATGCTGTAGACTATGCCACAATTAATGGCAAGGGCTACCTTTTCACGGCAAATGAAGGGGATGCACGAGACTATGATGGATACAGCGAAGAGGTGAGGGTGAAGGATTTGACTCTTGATGCTGAGGCTTTTCCAAATGCCGCTGAATTGCAAGCTGATGAAGAACTCGGAAGGTTAAAGACCACAACTGCAGATGGAGATACAGATGGAGACAGAGACGTTGACGTAATTTATGCTTATGGTGGCAGATCATTCTCTATTTGGGACGCGTCGACGGGTGAAATTGTATTTGATAGTGGAAACGAGTTCGAACAATACTTGGCTCAGCATTTCCCAGAAAACTTTAATTCATCAAACGACGAAAGTGGATTTGATGATCGAAGTGATGACAAAGGACCAGAACCTGAGGCCATTAAAGTCGCCTTTCTGAACGACAGGGTTTACGCCCTTATTGGCTTAGAAAGAATGGGTGGAATCTTTGTTTATGATGTTACAAATGTTCACACTCCTAAGTGCGTTTTCTACATAAATAACAGAAACTTCAACGCCGATCCTGAATCACAAGAAGCTGGAGATCTAGGTGTAGAAGATGTCGACTTTATTCCAGCTGATGAAAGTCCTACGGGTTATCCGATGGTAGTAACTGCAAATGAAGTGAGTGGCACCGTCACCTTCTTTTCAGTCAATGAACGCAATCCCAGCTTCGATCCTATTTTTGATGAAGAAATTGACATTACGAGCTACGAAACAACAACCGTTGTAATGCCACCTTCACCGCTCGAAACGCAGGTGGTTTTCATTGGAGGTTATGATATCGTTCAAACCACTAAGACTTACGGTAATCCTGCGGGACAAGCTGTAGCTAAAGAATGGCATGACTTCATCGGGTTTACTCCTGATGAGACGGAAGAATCTACGGTTGGATTACCATAAATCACGAGCAAATATACCGCGATGATCGAATTGGAGATGGTGGTGGTATGACGGCCTTTAGAGTCAAGAAAGACGATAGTGGGCAACTAGAGGTGATGGAACAAGTATTAGAAGACGGTAGAGAAGGAAAGTTCTTTAATGTTGACTTCGTCAATACAGTCGGGGAAACTGGCATGAACTGCGCAGGAATTTCTGCTCCAAATGGAAGAATTTGGACAGCAGAAGAATGGTTTAGATCGAGTAATGAAAGTATTAATGATGGTAGGTACAGCAGTCCAGGAAGTGGCTGGTTACCTCAAAGTCCAGCAGTAAATAATGCTGGATGGGGAGTAAGAGACACAGCTAAGTTTACCATTGACGCACCGGAGTTTCCAATGGTAGATGGTCTTGAGATTGAGAAATATGAGAATTTCAACTATATGACTGAAATTGATCCCAAGCAAGCAAAAGCGATTAGAAAGCAATACAATTGGGGAAGAGCTGGTTGGGAAGGTGGCGCAATCACTGAAGATGGAAAGTATGTATACCTTGGAATTGACGGTTCTCCCGCTCCATGGGTTAGATTCACTGCCGACGAAGCTTGGGATTTCACCAAAGGTACTTTGGCAGTCTTTAAGCATGACAACGCAATGGGTGAAAGGTGGATAGAAGTACCTGAGACGATGGACAATATCTTTGGAGGTCTAACCTCATATGCTTGGTCTGTAGGTGCGA
>CAZMYK010000580.1:0-3318 GCA_964570435.1 uncultured Saprospiraceae bacterium
GCATCTCAAGGCGGTGGCCTCTTAGATGCCAAGCTGTGGGTTTTTGAATAATTATATACGTAATTAATGAAACTTCTTTTTATAATTTCCATGCTCGCAGCACTAGGTGTAACCTTGAATGGGCAGACCAATGTGGGAGTAGACATTGAGAGTGATCTGAGTCTCAACAATAATCGAGTATACTCAATTTCATCTTTTGACTCACGTGATCGGTCTTTTAAAGGTTCTCCTTTGTTATGGAAGACATGGATGTACGGAAAAGTTCTGCTGAGAGGTAATGAGAATTATTCAGCGAAGGAATACAGTATGAACTATGATGTACTTTCCAATCAGTTTTACATAAGAGTCGGAGAGAACATCTACAGCATGCCTGTTTCCAAGGTAGAGGAAGTGAACGTTTCTACATCTATTGATGGGCTAAGCAATTATAAGGTTCTTGTCAACGAAAGGGGGACAACCTTGCTTTACCATGTAATGTATGAGGACGATGAACTCCAGCTGCTATCGATGGAAAGTGCTAAGATCGGCAAGGCGTACTACAACACTGCACTAGATGCTGGTGATGTTAAGCCATCGCTACTTAGAAGTAAGGCCTTATTTATCTACAAATCAGAACGGCTCTTCGAACTTCCGAAGAAACGCAAGAAGTTAGTAGAGAAATACGCAGACGATGAGGTGATGAAGGATATTGTGGAATTTTTTAAGAAGAAACGAGTGGGTCTCAAAGATTTTGATGAGGTTCAATCGGCTTTAATTGAATTAAATAAAACTAAATAAAATGAATTATAATAAATTAAGGAGCATAGGAGCTTTGTTTTTTATGCTTGCTTTGATTGTTTCAATATCATCTTGTACAGATGATGATGTCTGGGAACTTGATGATAAAAACATTACATTTTCAGAATTCGGTGTAGACTTTGAACAAAAGGGTGCGCTTGTTGCAGTTTCTGATGTTGTGAATGGATTTTACAACATCCTTGTGGATGGTCCTGATGCCTTGGTTGGCTTCACGGTTGACGATTTTGGGGCAGAAGCAAGCGCTATAAATGTGTACAAGAGTTTGAACGGAGGAGCTCCGGTACTACATACAACACTGACATCATTCCCTTCTAACGTTTCCATTAACCTTGCTGAGGCTGTTAGTGGTTTAGAAGAATACGACAATATCAAGTTACTTGATGAGATGACTTATACCTTTGATATCACTACTGCTGATGGTACTTTTCCTTCTGGAGCAAGTCTAAACGCAGTGATTGGTTGTCCTTCAAGTCTTGAAGGTGACTACACAACCACTACTACGGGTACATCTACGGATGGTTGCTGTAGTTCAGGGCCGGTTACAGTAGAAAGTGAAGTGACTCTAACAGCTTTAGGCGGAGGGGAGTACACTATTTCTGATTTTACTGCTAATTTGTACTTTGTGTGGTATGGTCCAGACGGTGGAGACTATGGCATTGATGAAGCATATATCGCAGGTGGTGGAATGAATGCTACCCTAGTAGATGTTTGTGACGACATATCTTCTGAGTTCACTGAGCCTTTTGCTTCGCCAGCAACGATTACAGGTTCTGTAGATCCAGATACTGGTGTGATCACTTATACTTGGAAAAATGGCTTCGATGATACAGCAACTGTAGTAATGACTCCAAAGTAGTCACTACAACTAATAAAATTGAACAGAGCGGTGCCTTTGCACCGCTCTTTTTGTTTGTGAAATGCTCCCTTCGGAGGCGTTGTCATTAAATCAGTCCTAAATTGTCCTAGGTCGAATACTAAAAAGGGCACATTTTTTGTTCCTTTATTAATGACAAAGGGAATATGGACAGCAACTTCTACCTTACTAAATATGAGAACTACCTGAGATATGAACGCAGGTACTCAGGGCATACTGTTGCAGCCTATCTTAAAGACATTAAGGCTCTATTCAGCCACTTACAAGGTGAAGAATTAGCCAGCATCAATCACCACCAAGTTAGATCGTGGATGGTCCATATGGTCTCAGAAAAATATGAGGCAAAGTCGATCAATAGAAAAATTTCTTCTGTAAAGTCCTACTTCCGATACCTAAAAAAGCTTGAAATAGTAGCCAAAAACCCAGCAGCAAAGATCGTTTCCTTGAAGGTGCCTAAGCCACTGCCCAAGTTTGTTGAGAGTCAGCAATTAGAAGGCTTGTTTGAAAAGCGCCTTGTTTCAGACTATAAAAAGGCGCTGGATGATCTCATCATAGAGTTGATATATAGTTGCGGATTAAGAAGATCTGAATGCATCGAGCTCAAAGAGGTGGATTTCAGTGGACTACACCTGAAGGTACATGGCAAGGGGAAGAAGGATCGAATACTACCCATTATGCAATCATTGATGGACAAAGTTGATTACTTCAAAACCCTCAAGTTGCAAGAAGAAATCGTGAGCAACGGTTACTTATTTCAATTGCCATCTGGAAAGAAATTATATCCTAAATACGTATACCGCGTTGCTAAGAAGGGAATAGCTCAAGTAAGTTCAATTGAAAAGAGAAGTCCCCATGTACTAAGACATAGCTTTGCAACTCACTTATTAAATAATGGTGCAGATCTCAATTCGGTGAAGACCCTCCTTGGTCACTCAAGCTTAGCAGCAACACAATTGTATACCCACACAAGCGTGGAGAGATTAAAGGAAGTCTACAATAAAGCACACCCAAAAGCAGAAAAGTAGTCTGATTTCATTACATTGGTATTCTAACAATAACTTAATATGAATTTAACATTCCAATCCATACATTTTACTGCGGATCAAAAGTTAAAAGATTATATCACATCTAAAATCGAAAAGCTTACGCGATTCAATGAGCAAATTATGACTGCAAAGGTGACCATGAAGCTAGAAAACTCTGGTCAAGTCAAGGATAAGATCGTGGAAATAGTTGTGACGATACCAAAAGAGACATTCATTAGCGCAGAAGCAAGCAAGACCTTTGAATCCTCATGTGACCAGGCTGTTGATTCACTCAAGAGGCAAATCAAACGCCACAAGGAAAAATTGACAGCGAAAAAGCGGTCTCGCTGATACATTTCTTTGCCTCAAATAAATATATTTTTTGATTAAGCATAGGCTATGGAAGCCCTTATGCCTATGGCCGTAGACATTCTTTGTATCTCATATAGAAGAAATAATCATAGGTGATGAAAAAAAATAATATTTATATTGCTTTTTCTTAAAAATCTTCTATTTTTGCAGTCGCTTTGAAGAAAATGTTCTAAAAGAAGCTTGAAAAAATAAGATGCCGATGTAGCTCAGTTGGCCAGAGCAGCTGATTTGTAATCAGCGGGTCGGGGG
>CAZMYK010000581.1:0-3293 GCA_964570435.1 uncultured Saprospiraceae bacterium
TGTAAGTAAATGGTACGACAGAAGCCCGTATTGGATTCATGGAAGGGCGCCTGCAACATTTCGAGCTGAAATGGTTTCCGTTTCTGACGGAAACCTGCAAATCAGTAATGCCGTTCTGAGGGGTGACAAGCAATATAATATACAAGGTGGAGCAGTAGCGTCTGTAGCAAAGGACGCTTACTTTGGCTACTATGAGGCTAGGATAAAGGCTTCCAGCATATCTATGTCAACTACCTTCTGGATGAAGAATAAGCCTGAGGGCAGGGATTGTCCGAGGGAACAATTGGAGCTAGACATTGTTGAGATTGTCGGCCATACAAAGAAGGGAGGTGACTTCCGTACCACTATGAAATCCAATGCCCATACCTTCCATCGCAATTGTGATAATGAACTGCTTGTGAAATCGGCACCAGGGGCGGGGGCCAGAATCGATCCTGCGGCAGATGAAGCATACCATGTTTATGCTTGTTGGTGGGTAGATGAAAATACGCTACATTTCTACCTTGATGGTGTCTTCGTGTACACCATCAATCCAAGTAAGCATTTTCGCGAGCTTCCTTTTAATCGTCCAATGTACATGCACATGGTAACAGAGACTTATGATTGGGAAACGCCGCCCACAGCCCTTGAGCTATCAGACGACACTAAGAATACAAGCTACTATGATTGGGTACGTTCCTACACTTTAGAAAAAATAGAGTAGCCTGCGAGCGCACGAATGCTAGGCAAAAAGTGTCGCTTCGCTTATTGGGTGTGTCTGAAGAGTGATTGTATCGGTCCGAAATTACAAATTTCGAACAGCGGTTGGATTGTATCATTGCTAAGTCAGCCTACATCAAACTTGTGATCTCCAAATGAAGTGCTTGTAACTCCATGTATAGTCAGTGCTGTAATTTCTTTTAAATCAGGAAATTGAGTGAAGCCTATACAATCGAAAGCCTGTTCTCTGCTGTGCTAGTAGAGAAATGTAGTAACTATTAAAATTGCGAGAAAATTTGCTTGTTTCAAATACTACAATTTCATCCTACGAAAAAAGGAGAGGAAGGTGATAAATTGACTTTCAATGAAACAGATCTGGTGAAATTTTCCCTCAAGGGCTAAAGCCCTATAATGAGGTAAGTAGACTAGATGAGAAACTTAAGGTACGAATCTCTTCTTTTCAATATACCTGCACAATTCCACCCCAAGCAAGGTCTCTTAGCAATTTCCTAGTCTATCTAAATACAGAGACCTTATGATGCTCTACATGACCTTCATCCGAAGAAATCATGATGAGATAGATTCCTTGTTCTTGAGGGGCATCAACCTTAATGCTGCCATTAGAATAGTTACGGTCTAGCACAAGATGACCAAGGGCATCATAAATTTTCACATTCACTGTCTCTTTGAACTCCGAATTGCTTATATTGATCACTGACGAGGTAGGATTGGGAAAGATATTCCACATAGCCTTATCAGAATTTTCGTCATTGACGTCAGATGCTCCTGTAAGATTTACATAAAATTCGTCCAATCCTGCTTCGACAAGGTGTCCACTTTCATCATCTGAAGCCTCAAAAGTGATTTGTACATCATCATTGAGGCTGACAAAATCACCCAGCCTAATCACTCCAGATTTAGCCCAACCATTGGTGTTTTCCGAAATTTCAAGAAGTAATTCCTTGTCGCTACCATTTGTAACATAAATTGAATAGCTGTCATTAGGATCCACACCTGATCCCCCGGCGTTGAAGAACCATGCTCTGAATTCTAATGTTGCACTTGGGTGACTTGCAAGCGCAAGCTTAGGTGAGGTCAAGATTGACGTCCCATCATCAACATCAAATTTGCCTGCACCTCCACTACCATTACCCGTAATGAAGCAGAGATCTCCTATGTCGGTGCCAGCATCAAAAAATGGATTGGATTGCTCATTGCCGAAAGATGTGCCAATCGGAACTTCGCGCACCCACTTACTCCTTTCATTAGGCTCTTCAGTAGTCCATCCAAAGTCCATGATAAAGTCATCTTGGTAATTGCTTTCTAATTCAATAGTCAATTCGCCATCAGCTTGAAAATCAATATTGACCACTTCATATTGGTAACCCCAAGCACCTGCGATAATCTCGAAATTGCCTGCTACATAGGTACCTGAAATGATACCATTATCGTCGGTTTCTTGATTGAACTTTAATCCATCTTTTTCCAAGAGAACGGTCGCATTTGAAATCGGATTACCAGAAGCCTTTTCAACGATTGTAATGGTCTGCGTAAATAGGGCTTCTCGAGCCAGTGTGAAATCTAATTCCAAGGTCTCACCCTTAGTAAGTGTCACTTCCACAGTCTGTGCGATATACTCAGGATGACTTACCGTCATTTCGTAGCTTCCATCCTGTAGGTCACCCGCAGCATAGTTGCCCTTTGGGTCCGTTGCGTCTCCGAATTCTTCAGCAGCCTTGATCGTTACAATAGCATTGAAGATCGGCGCACCACTGGTGGCATCCTTAACACTTCCTGAAATGTAGGCAGCTCTTTCGTACGTGGGTCTTAAGATGTAAAGTCCAGTTCTAATGTCAGAGGCCAGGATCAAACCAGAAGGTAGGTAGGGGTAGGCTCCCCAGCAATCAGGATTGTCACCTGTATTGTAGTGTCCAACTTCAATAGCTTTGGCTGGATTAGATACGTCTGAAATAACTACCCCATAAGAGTACCAAGAGGTGACTAGGAAGCCATTGTGCCAATGAGTGTTGTGAGGAACTACTCCTTGACTACGGATAGCATCTGGAACATGTACGTCTACCTTGATCGGATTATTTACATCGCTTAGGTCAAAAACATCGACCGTCCCATTTGAAACTTCATCTGTAGTATAAGCATAAGTATTTTCTTCGTTGGTCCATACATTGTGGGTGAAAAAGTTAGTTGTAGTTCCAGAGCCTAACTCTACTGGGTTCATGATATCTTCGATATTATAGATAGTGAACTCGCCATCAAATATTTCTGATGCATAAACTAAATTATCTCTCACGAAGACGTCGTGTGCATAGGGCTCACTTAGGACATTGATAAGTTGTGGATCATTAGGGTTGGTCGTAATGTCGAAGGCAATTACTCCCCTGATATTGTTGCAACCTGCAAGGAACATCACCTCTAAGTCAGTGTCTATGTACAAGTTATGGCACTTTTGGATGATGCTGCCATTAACCATTGGATTTACCTTAGTCGAGGTGATATTGTCAGGGGCATTCGTCATGTCGATAATTGTGACTCCGTCTGCACCTTCATCTGCAACAATGTAGATATAATTTCCTAGC
>CAZMYK010000582.1:0-525 GCA_964570435.1 uncultured Saprospiraceae bacterium
GGATGCAGAAATGTATCCCTTTTTTTATGCCCATTATTGAAATCTAGATTAATTGAAAGGAGCTATCCAGCCACCAGTCGAAACTAGGTCTTCGCTTCTTTCACTCGTTGGTGACTTTGGGTCACTAATCTCCTGCGGACCGTTCAGGTCCGTCCAGGTCGTAGAAAAGCTCCCAACATTTATTTGAGTGCAACTTATTGCCTTTACCACAGCAGCCTTGTCGCTTCACACATGCACAAAAGCCCAAAATTTAAGCAACTTCATGGCTACAGAGGCAAGAGTAGCTAATCTCAGAAGTTAATTCTGTAAAAGATCATGCCCTTGTCAAGGACCAGAGACTATTGGTCAGGAATGAACAGGCATTCTCCGGACAGTGGGCATAGAAGCTACAAACATTAATTGGACATTAGCTCAGAATATCTTTTACTAAATGACCATGTACATCTGTAAGTCTAAATCTTCGGCCCTGATGTTTGAAGATGAATTGTTCATGGTCTATGCCTAGTATATGCATTAGGGTAGCTT
>CAZMYK010000582.1:535-3277 GCA_964570435.1 uncultured Saprospiraceae bacterium
AAAATCGTGGACATGGACAGGATTTTCTTGAACATTAAAACCAAATTCATCAGATGATCCATAGCTCATCCCTGGCTTTACTCCCGCCCCTGCCAGCCATTTTGTAAATACGTAAGGATGGTGGTCTCTTCCCCAATAGTCATAGTCTTCGATTCTACCTTGCAAGAAAGGAGTCCTTCCAAATTCACCACCCCAAATGACGAGGGTGTCTTCCAGCAATCCCCTTTGTTTTAGATCTTTGACCAAGGCCGCACTCGGTTGATCTGTATCTTGACATTGAGTTTTTAGCTGATAAGTAAGATTCCTGTGTTGATCCCATCCAGCATGCATGCATTGAACAAAGCGAGTACCACGTTCAATTAGGCGACGAGCCATCAGACAATTATAAGCATAGCTGCCTGGTCGCAAAACATCTGGCCCATACATATCCAAGACATGCTGTGGTTCCTTTGATAAATCGGTCAACTCGGGTACACTCATCTGCATTTTATAGGCCATTTCAAATTGGGAAATCCGAGTTGAAATTTCAGGATCCCCGTATTCCTGCAAGTTAATTTCATTGAATTGAGCGACTCCATCCAGAATTTGCCGACGCAAAGTCCTACTCATTCCTTTTGGGTCTTTTAGGTACAAAACAGGATCTCCATTTCCTCGAAATTTCACCCCTTGGAACTTTGAAGGAAGAAAGCCACTGCTCCAATAAGAATCATAAAATATCTGACCACAAGTATCTTGACTGTCCCTCGAAGTCATCACAACGTATGCTGGTAAATTCTCTGACATCGTTCCAAGGCCATAGGTCAACCAAGCACCAATACTGGGCCGACCCGGTTGTTCAGAACCAGTAAGAAAAAAGGTGATGGCTGGTGCGTGGTTGATTTGCTCCGTATACAATGATTTTATGAAGCATATATCATCTGCTATCTCAGCAGTATAAGGCATTAATTCTGAAACCCATGCTCCACTTTTTCCATGTTGTTTGAAGTTAGCAATTGATTTCAAAATAGGGCGAATAACTTGCCCTCCAGTCATTGTGCTGAAACGCTTACCATTGGTTAATTCATCTGGAATTTGGCGACCATGCCATTGATTTAGTTTGGGTTTATAATCAAATAAGTCAATATGTGACGGGGCCCCATTCTGAAATAGGTAAATGACTCTTTTGGCTTTGGGAGAAAAATGGGGCAAGTCTTTTCCATCTATTAGAGGAGAATTGCCAGTTGCTCCTAAATAGGAAGGATATAATAGAGACGATAAGGCAAAGGTCCCAATACCTAAAGCCGATTTACTAAAAAATTGTCGACGAGTGAGGTGTGCTTTTTGTTGTTGTAAGGGGTTTCTATTTTTCATTTCAAATTCATTTCACTGCCTAGTAAGCGTTTCATCTAGGTTTAAAACGATAGAACAAAGTGCTGTATAAACGGCATGTTCTAACTTGCCTATTTTCTCAGATGAAGCGGATTCTCCTATTGATAAGAATTCGTCAACGGATGACGTTTTGTCTTTAAATTCTTTTTGAATCTGGGTTAATTGTTGTTTCAAGACTTTTATTTCAGCTGACTTAGGAAATCTTGATGTAGCCAATCGAAAGGCATATTCTACTCGTTCCTCCGTTGTGTTTTTTGTTATTAAGACCTTTTCTGCCATAACTCTTGCCGCTTCCAAATAAGTAATATCATTCAAGGTAACCAAGGCGTGTTGGGGAGAATTGGTCAAGGAAGGTTTCACGGAACAAACTTGCCGACTAGAGTTATCGAACAACATTGCAGGTCCAAGAATGCGCCGCCAGAAAATGTAGAGCGTTCTACGATACAATGCATCACCATGGTCTTGTATATATTTTTTTTTGCCAAAAGTAGCTTCTTCCCAAAGACCTTCTGGTTGATAAGGTTTTACAGAAGGTCCGCCTACAGTATTGTTTAGTAAACCACTTATTGTCAAAGCCTGATCTCGAATCATCCAGGAAGGAAGACGATAACGTGGGCTTCTGGCCAAAAGAATATTATCTGAGTCCTTTTCCAATAACTGAGGACTTATTTTTGAAGACTGTTGATAGGTCCGACTGAGAACTATTTTCTTGAGCAGTGCCTTTACATCCCAATCATTTTCCATAAAATAGATTGCAAGCCAATCCAATAATTCTGGATGTGAAGGTAGCGATCCTTGAATGCCAAAGTCGTCTGTTGTGATTACTAAACCTTTTCCAAAAAATGCTTGCCAAAAACGATTTACTGTGACTCTTGCGGTTAAAGGATGTTCTTTTGATACCAGCCATTTTGCCAAGCCCAAACGATTTCTGGGACTATTCTTTGGAAGCGGGGGAAGCACCTTTGGAACACCTGCTTTGACTTGTAATTCCATGGGCTTATCATATGCCCCTTTTTCTAAAACAAAGGTAGTTCTAGGACGTTCTACTTCATCCATTACCATGACTTGTAAATTTTTGTCTGCTTGCTTTTTATGAATGAGCATTGCTTGCCTCATCTCCTCTAACAAAGAGGCGTATTTAGGGTCCTTTTTTTCGTAAAACTTACTTGTCAATCCAACATAATAAGGGATCCTATTGGCAGGTGAAAATCCCAGTTGGTATAGATTGGTCCCATTTAAATCTGCAGCTGCGGGAGAGTCAGCTGGATTACCTGTATCACTAGGAAAAATTTCAGTTTCATACTCTGACACCTTCTCCGCAAGCTGATCAACAAATACTTTTAGCTTAGCAACGTTTTCTTTTTCTAAGGGTGG
>CAZMYK010000583.1:0-3277 GCA_964570435.1 uncultured Saprospiraceae bacterium
GGGCCATGGATAATAGCACTAAAGACTTCTTCAAGATGGGCGAGCCACTGAATGCCTGCCTTATTGACGCTAATTCGCCTCTACTTGCGACTAGTTCTAAGGAAAATTTCACATCGACCATCGTATATTCTAGTGATCCGAGCATGCAATGTGGTAGCATTGCCTATGGAAAAGTGAGTCCGGACAAGGAATCATATCAAAAAATCAAAGACAAATTTATCACGACCATCGCCGACTTAAAGAATAGATAGCGAATGAGTATTAGCTGCTGCTTAGCCATGCTACAGGCGATTTCCGCCCGTCCCTCCCAATTTTCGCTCCCTAAGTATGAATCAAGAATTGTATTGAGAACTGACAATCTCTCCGATCTTAACATTTATGTATAGGTAGCCCAGACAACGCTTGTTAATGGATACCAATGCAGGGAATATTTGACTCAAATGCCAATACGCCAAAAATTCGAGGCTATGAAATATTTGCAATCTTTGCTATCTTCGGTGATGGCCAGCAAGATCTTTCTCATCGTTTCTACTAGTCTACTTTTGCTCGGAAGTGTTTTGAATTCTTCGGCCCAACAATGGATAGATGTGGAGCCTTCCCTAGGTGGTGTTGTAGATATAATCGAGGTGGATGAAAACTTGTTCACTATTTCTAATCTTGGCATTCTTGGGATCTCCGCAGACAATGGAACGAGTTGGATCACAAAGGATATCCGTGATATTTCTACTCTTGATAACCCGATATTTACTTCCATCTTATTCTTTGACTCCAGTGAGGGACTGATTTGCATTCGAAATCAGACCTCAGGAAACGAAGTGCTCAAGACAAGTGACGGAGGAGAAACTTGGGAAGTACTTTCAGTCACCTATCAAGAAACTTGCCCAATCGAATTTGCACCAATATCACTGACACAGGTTGATGATTCCACAGCCATTATGACCGCACATCTTTCTAGTTTCTACTACCTAACCAGGGATCGGGGACTCAATTGGACTTGCTTTGATCCATTTTCAGCTCCTGATTGGTGGCAAATTAAGCACACTAGAACAGTGACTGAGTGGATATTTAATAGCTCGCAAGGCTTGTTTAAGACAGATGATCAGGGAGAAAATTGGACTAACATTTTAGCAAAGAATATTGCCTACTTCCAAGAAAATGAAAATGGTGAATTGTATGCGCTTTCTTGGTACTATGACGAGCCAGATGGGCGCAATATCTTGTATCATAGCTCAGACGACTTTCAGACCTACGACTCACTTATTTTGAATCAATTTCCAGGAGAATACATAGACCTATTCATTGCGATGGAGGACGACCAGTTATACTTACGGCTCAATGGAAAAGAGATCTACCATAAGGTAAGTGGCGACAAAGAATTTCAAAGTATTCAGTTCCTAGACAATGAGCCCCTTACTGCGACTCAGCTAAAAAATAGTTGGTACCTGCATGGCCGAGGTTTATGGTTGCTTGACGAGTCCCTTTCCACTAGCCAAAGCACACACCTGGATCCTAAAGTATTGGTATTTCCTAATCCTAGTAAAGGTCTAATCTCCATCGCCGGTCATGAATTCGATTCCTACGTTTTGAGAAGCCAAACGGGTCTTCTTATTCAAGCTTCCGCACTTGAGAAGCAAGAGATAGATATCTCCACCCTACCCAAGGGTATCTACTATCTTGGCCTACTCAGTTCTGGAGGGGCACAATTCCACAAAATCGTAAAAATATAAGCTCGCTGAAATAGGCCTCTGACTAGACCGACTTGCACTTTCGGAAACCACAATCTATATAATTATGCTCTTAAGGTTAGGAGGACCCAGGAGCGTGCGCGTAAAATTAGGGAATGCGTATCAAAGCAGATCCATTTACAATAGAAGAAAATATTGATAGGCAGGCTGGATAGACACACACTACCGTGGATTTGGGGAGGAGAAAACCATGGAGACATCAACGGCAGGACTACGTCAGACTATAATGACGGACTATTGGAACAAAGATCATAACAAGGATTCACATAGGAGAAAAAAATTGGCCTTGTAGAGCCACAATGGCTATAATTGCTGACTAGATAAATAGCTAAAGATTCTTATTTTGCAAGTCAAAATAACTTCAGTTGATATGCGAACTTTAGCAATTGCCCTAGTCCTCCTGATTTCTAACATCCTAAGCGCCCAAGATGATAATCCTTTGATAGGTAAGTGGGATATGACCTTCCTAATTGATGGTGAGGAACGGCCATCCTGGTTAGAAGTAAAGAATTCAGGTTATAACACATTGGTAGGACACTTTGTATATGCCTTTGGAAGCGCTAGGCCGATAAGTGAAGTTCGCATTAAAGATGGTGTTTTTGCCTTTTCTATTCCTCGACAATGGGAGCCAGAAGGAAAGGACATGTCCTTCATTGGAAGTCTTGTCAATGAGAAACTTAAGGGAACCATGATCTACACAGATGGAGTGCGTTACGATTTCACGGGGGTGCGAGCGCCAAAGTTAAAGTACACTTCTGATCCGACATGGGGTGAGCCTCAAGACTTACTGAGTAGTGGAGAACTAGGAGCCTGGTCTGCTACTGCGGATAATCAGTGGAAGATGATCAGCGGCGTCCTAACAAGTGATAAGTCAGGAGCAAATCTAATTTCCAATGCCAAATTTGACGACTTCAAACTGCACATTGAATTTCGTTATCCAGCGGAAAGCAACAGCGGCATCTATCTGCGCGGGAGGTACGAGGTCCAGATAGCTGATAATTACGGGATGGATCCTTCTAGCATTCTTTTTGGCGGTGTCTATGGTTTCCTTGCACCTACAGAAATGGTAGCTATGGAAGCTGGGAAGTGGCAATCCTTCGATATTACTTTGATCGGAAATAGGGTGACCATCATTGCCAATGGGAAGCCAGTCATCATTGACCGAACAATCCCTGGAATAACCGGCGGAGCAATCGATAGTAAGGAAGGACAGCCTGGGCCTTTCATGCTCCAAGGCGATCATGGTCCAATAGAATTTAGAAATATCATTGTAACACCAAGGATTGGTTCCTAGGACACAGGATTAATAGGGCTCTACCTATCTATCCTTAGAAGGACACGAAAAAAGGTAGTCGAAATGATATATCGACTACCCCTCAATAACAATATCAATTAATTAATATTATCCACGTTTTTGTTACCACGACTTTGTGACATGCTGCCCATTCAAAATCAAGGTAAGACTGAATTAGTTGACTGTACGCCCTTTGGCCGTCTTGCTCTTCACAGTAGTCCTCCTGACCGCCTTTAGA
>CAZMYK010000584.1:0-3272 GCA_964570435.1 uncultured Saprospiraceae bacterium
TCTTCGTTGCCGGCTTGATCAGTGCGAATTGCTTTTTCCTAATGACGCTAACACTTGTTTTCTTGGGCGTAATCACCACATCTTCTCCCAGGGTCTTAAGGTACTTCAATAGCTCCTCATAGATAGGAAGGAGCCCTTCCTTTCCCTTATATTGATTCACCACCAAGTCATCTGCTGTGTGACTTTCCTCCTTCGATAAGGTCACGATCGTGTTAGCAAATCCATGCGTAACGCCATGCTCCTTTTTCAAATAGGAGACACCTTCTGAAAACTTTGCAAAGGCCTTTTCCTTTAGAATTCCCTTCCATTCATCAAGTGACTTTCCAGTTTTAGCAGGCATATTATCGATCATTGTCTGTAGTGCCTTTTCCATGCTCTAGTATTTTGCGGAAGCTTTTCCAGTTTCCAGGTAATAAATAAGATTTAGGTAAGATTGCTCATTGCCTTGGACAAAAAATTTCATGAGCTTAAGATAGTCTTCTGTCTTCTTGTAGCCGATCCCGTATGAAACCACCTTAGTCTTGCTAGGCCCTAGCTCTTCAAAGAGGACCATATTATAGAGATCCTCCGCATCCTCCAACATAAATTGAGGAAAATTATTACCGAGTTCTGCTTGAAGCGTCAGCATTCTTTTTGGGACGTAATTGATGACATGGAGGACAATGGTGGAGCTATCGCCAATTTCTCCATCGGTGTTGTAATTCGTCCTTATGAGGCCTCCAATTTTAAAATCGACCTCAGCCTTTGCTGCGGCCCAACTCTCCCACCCGACCTTACTTGTGTACGCATTCCACACTGAATCTATCGGAACATTAACCGCAAAAATTTGCGTCAAAACCATGTTGTCGGATTGGGATGAATCAACAACTGATTGGATTCGTGAAGTTTCGAGATTGGAAGTTCCTTGCCCATGGACTAGGAAGCAAGTACCGAGGATAAGGCATAAGAAGGCTAGGAATTTCATATTTATCATTTGATTGATAGCAAATTACGGAAGTTCTTTCCACGTGTGATAGTAAAAAATTAACCGGGCTCTTGGTCAAGGGGGAAAAAATTAACCGCTCTCTTGTGGTAATCACGTTTGATGAAGTCTTGCGGATTGAAGCCCGAGAACTCCTTGAACTCCTTGATGAAGTGTGATTGATCGCTGTATTCAAATTGGTAGGCAATTTCCGACCAGTCCAAGTCTTCCTTGTTCTGAATACTTTGCAATATTTCGTTGAAGCGAAAAATTCGATGAATTGTCTTTGGAGTTAGACCCACATATTTTTTGAATTGGCTAATTAGGTGCTTCTGGGTCTTAGGGTAGTCGGCAACAATTTTTCCATGTTCCTGCATTGGGTTGAGTTGGAGGGATTCAAGAACCTTGAGTACTTCCTTTTTTGTACCATTTGCTTCCTGTTTCCTAGAAAGCAGCCAATTTTCTACAATTTGGAATTTCTTCAGAAACCCGGTGTCCCCTGAAATCTGTCTATGCACTTCCAGGACAGCCTCTCCAAAAACTTCCTCAGCGGCTACGACCCGATTGTTTAATTCTTCGAGGGGAAAGTGACAATACTCAAAGGCACCACCTGGCTTGAATTGAACAACGAGCATTTCAGAATTCTGGTGGGCAGAAATAGACAAGTATTCCTTGTGTGTACCAGATACCCAAGCTCTAGAATACCTTCCATTCGGAACAAGGGTCTCATTGTCAAAGGTCTTCCTTTCCATACCATCTAGCTCGAAGATGATAAAAACATGTCCAGTTGGGACCACCCTTTCTATGGAGTGTTGGGGTTGGAAGTCTTTGTAATAGAAGACCAACTCAATATTTTGGGCGAGGCTTGGACTTAAATGATGTCTCTCAAATAGCATAGGCGCCCAAGTTATTAATAAATGATAAGATAACACAATGAAGGAAGTAGCCCAGGGCAAACTGCGCATTAGAAATACTAGCAAAATCTTCTGATCCCAAAAGGAAGATGCCCTTTTGTGAATTTTACAATACCAGCTAGCCGAGCATTGGCTTACGCTCCAGGTCGATTTTCGAGAATGGCAGGCTCCTAACTCGAACTCCAATTGCGTTGTATACGGCATTGGCTAATGCTGGCGCAATCCCAGGTGTTCCTGGCTCTCCTCCCCCTCCCAAACGATCACCACTATTGATTATGTGTGTTTCTATTTTCGGCGTTTCTGCCATTCTCAAAATGGGGTAGTCGTGAAAATTACTCTGCACCACAGCACCATTTTTTATGCTAATTTCACCATAGAGAGCTGCTGTCAAGCCGTAAATCACCCCACTTTCTATCTGCGCCTTGAATCCATCTGGGTGGACTGCAAAACCAGGGTCAGCAGCACAGACTACTCTGTGAACCTTGACCTCGCCATCAGCAACTTCTACTTCAACAACTTCAGCAACAATGGTTCCGAAGGATTCTTGTAGTGAGATACCTCGTCCCCAATTTTCTGGAAGTGCCCTTCCCCAATCAGCCTTCTCGGCGGCAAGGTCTAGGACCTTCATTAGCTTAGGCTTGTCCTCAAGAAGCGACTTCCTGAACTCATAAGCATCCTTTCCTGCCGCAACAGCCATTTCATCGATGAAGGATTCAATAGTGAAACCATGAACAGTATGGTCGACGCTCCTCCAGTTACCCCAAGGAACATGGGTTACAACATTTGCGAAATGCACTGCGGTATGATCAATAGAATATGGGACTACAGATGCCTCTTCGGGATGATGTTTTACTAAATATTGGTTGGTATAAGCTACGGGTTTTCCATCCTTGTCCAAGCCCGCCTTGAAGCGACTGATGGTGGCTTCTCGATAGACATCCTGCCTCATATCCTCCTCACGTGACCAGATCATCTTGACTGGATAATCCACCTCTTTTGCAATCATAGCTGCCATGACTGGAACATCATTCTCCGACCTCCTACCGAAACCTCCACCCAACATGTGGTTATTGACCGTGACTTTCTTTTTGCTAATATCTAGGGCCTTAGCTACAGCACTTTGGAATCCCAAAGGATTCTGAGATCCTGCCCATATTTCACAACTTCCATCTTTGACCCACGCCGTGCAATTCATCGGCTCCATGGTGGCATGTGCTAAGAAAGGCACCTTGTACTCAGCTTCAAGGATGGTCTCCGCACCACTTAGTGCCTTTTCAGCGTTTCCGTTTTTGTAATCTTTCTTTTTCTTACCGCCGGCCTGCATGTCGTCAAGCTTAATGCTATAGTCCTTCAATAAGTCATTCTGTGAGAGTCCATCATAATCGGTTTTCTCCCAA
>CAZMYK010000585.1:0-3272 GCA_964570435.1 uncultured Saprospiraceae bacterium
CAGTCATCAGTCGGTAGTCGGTAGTCTTTAGTCATCAGGCTTCAGCCTACCTGCCATAGGAAGAACCTTGCGTGTTAACCATCTTTTTTGCTGCCTTCCATTCAGGCATCTTATCAGCTGTAATGGTAATTGCCTTAATATTTTTTGCGATCGACTTGCTCTTCTTCATGGCTTCCAGATGGGCACCACTTCTTGCAAAGGCTACCATATCTTCGTCGTTATACCACATGGTCATCGTATAGTGTCTTGATGAGAAACTAAACCCTTAGCTCTAATTTTGAATTTTCCTATCGAAGGCGGTGCCAAAAGGAATCATTGTTTTGAAAAGGAAGTATTGCTTGTTATTCTATCTTAGATAACCACTCAGTCATTGTAGTTAGAAAGCCGTCGCACCTGTCCCAAGGCAATTTATCATCTTGAAATTCATAAAACCCTCCGGTCTTGCACTGAAATAGATTATGGTTGCAGTCAGGGAACGAAGAAATAGACAGGGACTTAGATTCACCTAGTACTTTTTGGTAGAGCTGCTGTGTTTTCTGCCAATCTACATTCCTATCTTTTTCACCGAAAATGGCCAGAACCGGGCATTTGATCTTCGAAAGCAGGGCCTCAAACTCAGGAATGTAGACTTGTAGGGCAGTAGAGCTGTCAATTTCTTCCTTCATGAAGCCTGCTTGATAACTGTAGTATCCTTCCTCTGATGTTTCGGAATTGTAGAAACGGCGAACAAAGGAATTCTTCCGGAGATTTTGTGTCGCTTTGAGGTAGGATTCGTAGCCCTTACCTGAGTGGGTAGTTCTGACTCCATCCTCCCACTCTTTGACGAGGAGTTGAACCGAATCTGCTGGTAGGCCATTGATCCTTAAGTTTTTTCTAAGGAGGTAGCGGAAATTTTCCTTTCCATCTACTCCGCTGACAGAGATCCAAAATTTGATTTCTTTGAATTGGTCTATGACCAAGGGACAAATCCAACCTGCCCGACTGATGCCCCACAAGCCGACTTGCTCAGAGCCAGGAATTTTGGATTCTTGGAGGGTATTAATTGCAGCGATCACCTCATTAGCGCTGCTTTGCACAGTTTGATTGTAGTTAAAAATTCCACCACTCTTTCCGCAACCCATTTTGTCCCACATGTACACTGCATAACCTGAGTTTACCAAAGATTGACGGACATCTAAGTGTAATTCTTGCTGAACCGCATTCGTTGGACCTGAGCCATGTACAATAATCACAAGTCCCTTGGCTGTTCCATTTTGAGGAAGATTTAGGACCCCACTTAGTAGGATGTCATCATTCGCAAAATTGAAGACCTGCCTGTCCATTTGGGCCTCGCAAATGGTAGTAGTGAAAAGGAGTAAGCAGAGATGGAAAATATGGGTCATTTGTTTTTTTGAGAAAGTCGTCAGCTGTGATCCAAAGAGAATTATGAGATGCTCTATAGTAACGTTTCATTCCTAGAGACGTTTCAGAAATATACAAGTGCACCTAAGGGAAAATGCAGAATGAAGTTTACAAGCATTGTTTTTTAGGACATGAGTCCCAAATAAGAAAGGGAAGCAACCACGAGGTTCCTTCCCTTTATAACTTACTAACTCAATCTTTCGGTCCTATTGAAATACAACTTCCTTGTCTCCGATAAGCTTTCTCATATTGATGAGCGCATACCTCATTCTTCCCAATGCTGTATTGATACTAACGCTTGTGAGAGCTGCAATTTCCTTGAAACTCATGTCCGCGTAGTGTCTTAAAATTACAACTTCTTTTTGTTCTGGAGGCAATTGATCCACTAAAGATCGGATTTTGCCGTGTGCTTGACTTTTAATCATCATCTGCTCCATATTCTCATCTTTCGATTCCAATACATCGAATATGTCAAATGTTTCCGAAGCCGAGACCTTACTTCTTCTTTTAGATCGTCTGAAATGATCGACACACATGTTGTAAGAAATTCTAAGCGCCCACTGGAGAAACTTGCCCTCATGGTTGTACTTACCCTTTCTTAAGGTATCAATAATTTTAATGAATACGTCTTGGAAGATGTCATCTGCCAGCTCGTGATCTTTCACGAATAAGTAGATAGAAGTGTAAATCTTCTGCTTGTGTCTTGTTAATAAAACTTCGAAAGCTTTATCACTACCTTCGAGATACTGTAGAATAAGATCTCTGTCTTTTAGCTGTTGTACATTCATATAACTAAACTTATAAAGTCGGTTAAGGAAAATCTATTTTAGTTCAGTGTATATGTACGTAACTTATATGCTATTTATTTTTTGTAGTGATTGATAGAAAGTTCAAATATATGGGTAAAAATGATAAAGTCAAACTTTCTTCTGCAATTTATATTAAACTTTTAATTGATGCCATTATTTAATAAAGGTTAACACTTTTTTAACGGAAGTCTTACCTTTACCGTTTAACGCCAATCGATGATAGAAGAAAAAGCGATATCCGAAATTACCAATAACGACGATCTAGACTACCAGAAATATATACACATAAAGGGTGCCAATTCTAATAATCTCAAGAATATCGAGCTGGTAATTCCCAAGGAAAAACTGGTTGTAGTAACGGGTCTCAGCGGTTCCGGTAAGTCTTCATTGATCATGGATACCCTATATGCAGAAGGTCAAAGAAGGTATGTGGAATCACTTTCTTCCTATGCTAGACAGTTTCTTAGCCGGATGAAGAAGCCGAAGGTTGACTTTATCAAGGGGATATGTCCAGCCATTGCGATTGAGCAGAAGGTCAGTTCATCTAATGCACGTTCCACGGTCGGAACTTTAACAGAAATATATGACTACCTAAGGTTGCTTTTCGCAAGGGTAGGGAGGACCATTTCCCCAATCTCAGGCAATGAGGTCACCAAGCACCAGGTTTCTGATGTGGTAGAATTTATTTTATCCAAGCCAGAAGGGACGAAGATTTCTATCTACATACCATTTCAATCTAAGTACGACGATAGAGATATCAAGACTGAACTTGAAATGTTGCTCAAACGCGGATATTCACGTGTTAATCATAGGGAGGAACTACAATACATTGAGGATCTTTTGGAAAAAGGCGAGAACCTTGAGGCGACGGTGATTTCAGAAGCAGCGGCAGAATACCGAGTGCTTATTGATCGATTTACTGTCAACAATGAGGAGGATAATCAAAAACGAATTGCTGATTCTATTTTAACAGCCTTTGGAGAAAGTGAGGGCAATTGTATCGTCTTGGACCATACCGAAGATCTTGAAACTAACTTCAACAACAGGTTTGAACTTGACGGC
>CAZMYK010000586.1:0-3270 GCA_964570435.1 uncultured Saprospiraceae bacterium
CCATACGCGGAGGATCTGGATACTCCTATGGTGCTGGTAGCAGGGTGCTGCTCTTGATTGATAACATACCTGCCTTACAGCCTGATGCAGGCTTTCCGAGTTGGAATGACATTGCCTTGGAGAATATCGCCCAGGTGGAGGTTGTGAAAGGAGCTTCTTCAGCACTTTATGGCTCATCTGCCCTCAATGGAGTAATTAATGTTCGCTATGCGTTGCCAGGCTCTGAACCTGAAACCAAGATTTCATTCAATGCAACTTCCTACGGAGATCCCAAGGACTTACGCAGAAAATGGTGGTCCTCACCTAGATATGCTGCTGGTGCAAATGTCTTGCATAAGAGGAAGATGGGTAAGTATGATCTAGTTGCTGGTGTCCAATATTATCAGCTGGAAAGTTTTAGAGCTGAGACCTCGCAATTAAGGGGTAGGGTGATCGTCAATAATCGATATCGAATCAATGATCGTACTACTGTAGGGGTAAACGTGATAGGAAATGTTTCTGATAATGAGAGTTATATTTTCTGGCAAAACGCCCTTAGAGGTGGCTACCTGCCCTTCGAGGGAACCGAGGTTCAGTCCCTCAATAACAGATGGATCCTCGATCCATATGCGACACACTATGATAAGTACGGGAACAAACATAGACTTCAAGGAAGGATCTACTATACTGATAATGGTACCGCTAATGGGCTAGATAATTTCAGTTTACTTAGCTACGGAGAATATCAATTTCAAAAGTCATTCTCACAGCAAAAACTAACTCTAACTGCAGGCCTGGCAGCAACATCAACAACTATTGAAGCTGGTTTATATGGTGGCGCAATGTATCAGTCTTCTAACCTTGGTACCTACCTGCAAATGGATAAGAAATTTGGAGAGAGATTTACAGTTTCCCTAGGAGGGCGGTACGAGTATAATCAATTGGAAAACTCAGAAATCGTAGTCGAGGATGGAGATTTTACTGAGAGGGTAGGAGCAAATACGGTTAATGAAGGAAAGCCAGTCTTTAGGTTTGGGACCAACTATCGGGCTGCTAAGGCAACATTTCTTAGAGCATCAATTGGACAAGGGTATCGATTTCCTACGATTGCTGAAAAGTTCACAACGGTGGGGCTAGCTAGTTTTAGGATTTTTACTAATGAAGATCTAGGCTCGGAAACAGCATGGTCATCGGAGTTAGGTCTTAAGCAAGGATTTAGAATAGGAGACTATGGCGCATTCTTCGATATTGCCGCCTTTTGGTCCGAATATCAGAACATGATGGAATTTTTGTTGGCAGGTAAGGGTGGAATATTCGGCTTTCAATCAACGAATGTAGGAGATACACGAATTCGTGGAGTGGACCTTAATTTGACAGGAAGACTAGGTCCGAAGAAATTCCCCATTGACTTTCTTGTAGGGTATACTTATTTGGATCCCCGCTACAAGGATTTCGATGATAGGACGGAGGCATCTTCTTCAGTGGATTTTAATATCCTGAAGTACCGATCGCAACATACTGCAAAGGCAGATTTGCAATTTTCCGGCTTTGGGGCTTCAATCGGTGGAAACCTTCGTTATGTAAGTCATATGGTAGCCATTGATGAAGAGTTTAATTTATTTATTTCGGGGCTTCGCAATTTCCGCGATGTGAACAACAAAGGATATGTCTTACTAAATCTACGTGCAGCCTATAAGTATAAGAATTACAAGCTGAGTTTCCTCCTTGGCAACGCCTTGAATGCTGAGTATACGGTAAGACCCGCCCTTCTCGAAGCACCACGAAATTATTCGCTTAGGTTAGATATGAGTTTCTAAAAAGAACATACCAATGCGCTATGTCTCTGCATTCCAAATACTCGATACCCTAACTATCTTTCAGCGGACTTTTAAGAATTACTTAACTTTGATGGGAGAACTTAAAGGCTAGAAAGCCCATTATCTAAAGGAACAAAAATGATAAAAATGACAGCATTAATTTTGGCTTTTCTTACTGTACTAAATTTCTCATGTGCAGATATCGGTAAAAATCCAACCACAGCGGAGGAGGCGCATGCAACAGAAGGAGAAGAAATTAAAAGTGAAGCCGAAGTCAAAGTCATAGTAGATCTACCAGCAAAGGAAGAAACCCAGGTGAACAAGATGGAAGACAAAACGCCAGTTGAAGTAGAGGAGGTGGCGAGCACTGTTAAGTCTATAGACAAGAGCAAAGAGCCGTCAATAAGAATTGAAGAAAATGTGCAAGAGGAGGAGCCTGAAGTTCTGATTGGCGATCTCAATGCGGAAGATTTTCCAATTCGTAGTGAAGAAGTCATCGAGGTGGTAGATGAGAATATTGGCGAAGTTGAAAAGGAAGATCCTGTGATTAGGGAGCCCGATGTAGTAGAAATATTAGAAGAAGTCATTGCAAAGCCTGATCACACAGCCTTTAATGCCCTGCTTTCAAAGTACGTAAGCAGTACTGGTAAGGTTAATTATGATGGGATTAAGAGTAGTATTGCAAGCTTGGATGCCTATCTAGCAGATTTAGAAAGTAATCCAGTGGCAAGTGATTGGTCAAGGAATGAAAAATTAGCATATTGGATTAATGCTTACAATGCTTACACCATTAAACTTATCCTTAATAATTACCCAGTGTCTTCAATAACGAAGATAGCAGGAGGAAAGCCTTGGGATAAGAAGTGGATCAATATCGGAGGAAAGACCTACAGCCTTAACAATATCGAGAATGACATCATTAGACCACAATTTAATGAACCTAGGATCCATTTTGCTGTAAATTGTGCTGCACTTTCATGCCCTCCATTGGCGAACAAGGCATTTACGGCGGGTAATCTGAACAGCCTGCTAGAAAAGCAGACTAAAGCCTTCATTAATAATTCTAAGTACAACACCATAACAGGCGGAAGTGTAAGCGTTTCTAAAATTTTTGACTGGTATGGAAAGGACTTTGGCGATCTTAAGGCCTTCCTAAATAAGTATTCTTCTAGTAAGATTGCTGCTGCTACGGAAGTAGGATTCTCAGACTACGATTGGGCCTTAAATAATAAGTAATCTATTACTATTTTCGCGAGATGAAAATAGTTGTACTTGATGGTGGTCAGCTTAATCCAGGAGATCTTTCTTGGGATCAAATGGCTTCCTTGGGAGATCTAGAAGTCTTCGAAAAAAGTCCTGTAGATGCATTGCTAGAAAGAGCTGCTGGTGCTGAAGTGGTAGTCACCAATAAAGTTTTGATCGGCAGAAAAGAAATGCGGGAACTTCCTGATCTAAGATGTATCATCGTATCTGC
>CAZMYK010000587.1:0-3268 GCA_964570435.1 uncultured Saprospiraceae bacterium
TTCTTGAACTTGGCCATCTACCTCTACCCTTACTCCCAAGCCATTATTTGGTCCTTCAAAGGTCAATTGCAGGTGCTTTGCGGTACTTAGATTTTCATAAACGGACATTGGTGCATCCAGGTTATTGATTACTATATCAAGGTCACCGTCATTGTCTAGATCACCTATTGAAAAGCCATTTGAAAAGCCTTCTTCGTCTAAGCCCCAATCAGCCTTCACATTGTTAAAACTACCATTGTGATCATTCTCAAAGGCATAGTTCGCGATAGGATGGCTAGGCAACTTTTGGTAGTCACCTCTAGAGTTCTCAAAAAAGTTGTCTTCAGTGAAATTCTTAATGGCATCGTTATTATTGACATCCCTTTTCATTCCATTTGAGATAAAAACATCCTTCCAACCATCGTTGTTGAGGTCACAAAACAAGGCACCCCAAGACCAATCAGTAGTTGCAAGGCCAGAAAATCGGGCCACCTCGCTGAATTGTGGTAGACCTTGTGCGTCAACTCCCTGATTCACTTGCAATGAGTTCTGCATATACTGATAGTGAAATCCTAATTCTACTCCCTCGTAAAAGGTTGAAGAACTCATGGAAGCCATATTGGTTTTAGCCCGCACGTGGTCTTCGGGGGTCATATCTACTTGTAAAAAATCAATATTGCCGTCGTTGTTGAAGTCACCCGCATCGCAGCCCATTCCGAACATAGAGGTATGCCTAAGACAATTTTGTAGCTCATCTGAGAACGTACCGTCACCATTATTCAGAAAAAAATAGTCTGGCACGTTGAAGTCATTTGAAATATATAAGTCCGGATAGCCATCACTATTAAAATCTGAGGTAGCAAGCCCAAGACTCAATCCAAATTTTTGAAGACCTGATTCTGCTGTAACATTCTTAAAGCTAGCTCCCATATTCTTATATAAATGTCCAGAATCCTGCAAGCTATTTCGCTCCATTTTCATTTTGTAAAACTGGTTTCCCATGGAAACTGGAACTTGTGCGTAGTTTGCTACATAAAGGTCAACAAGCCCGTCCTTGTCGTAATCGAAGAAGCTTGCTTGGATGGACTTACTATTGTCGGCAATACCATACTTCTCGGCCTGTTCAATAAAAGTATTGTCTTGCTGATTAACATATAGTTGGTTCCTGCTATTCCCTTCCTTTCCGGCCACACATACATAGATGTCCATCCAGCCATCCGAATTTACATCTGCGATTGTGGTCCCTGTGTACCACCGGCCATCACCTTGCAATCCAGCTGACTCAGTAATATCAGTAAATGAAAGTCCTCCAGCATTTAGGTAGAGTTTGTTAGACGTCATATTACCTGTCATGAAAATGTCTTGCAGACCATCATTGTTGACATCAAGGAGCGATACACCTCCACCCATGTACAAGTACGGAAAGGTGTAGTAGTTCAAGGAGTCATTCTCAACGATCTTATTCTCAAAGGCTAAACCAGACCTTGCAATCTCCACCTTAGTAAATAAGCTAGTGGACTCATGCTCAGAGGTACACGACAGGATTAGGAGTGATAGCAGCAAGCAGTGTCTCAACATACAATCAAATATAATTGAAGAAGCCGAACTACATATAAAATTGTAGTCCGGCTTTGTTTGAAAAAACAATCAACAGTTAATATCCTGGATTGTGCTTAATATTTGGATTAGCATCAATTTCATTTTGAGGGATATCAATGTATTCTCTTCCTGGTTGGTATGAACCTGTTCCACCAGCTTCGGACTTTACTTCAGGTCGATTCACAATGTACTCCACTACCTTCCCCCATCTGAGAATGTCGAAATACCTTGTACGTTCAAGAGATAATTCTTTGACCCTTTCATCTTCGATGTCCTGCATGGTTATGCTCTCAAATGGAGCCATATCAACTCTAGCCCGAACCTCGTTGATTGCTTCCAAGGCAGCAGAAGAAGAACCATTCATATTAAATTCCGCCTCAGCATACATCAAAAGTACGTCTGCATACCTCAACATTCTTAGGTTATTACCAGCTTGGTGCCAGCCATTGGCTTGCGAAGATTCGTAACCCTGCTTAGTATCAAGGTGCTTATTTCCCCATACGTTTACTCCATCAGGAAATACCTCTTGGTAACTCTTACCTCCATAAGTCTGCGACTTCAGAACCTCACCAGCATAGTTGGTAGAATCGGCCGAATCGAAGAATAAGGTTGTATAAGTTCTTGGATCTATTTCATCATTCACAGTTCTTTCATCCAAGAACAAATCCAATACCCACTGGTTAATTCTCATACCATCCTGGCCAGTAAAACCAGCCGGTGCAATGTCAGGATGGAAGGCAGAACCTTTCCCTACTCCAAGACGGTCGCCTCCCCAGCCACCATTTCCATCAGCGACAAGTTGAATTTCGAAGAGCGATTCTTTGTTATTTTCAAAGTCCTCCGTAAAGTTATGGCCATAGTTTTCCATCAATCCGACATTAGGGTTATTCATCACCTTTTCAAACTCTGACTTAGCATTACCCCATTCCTGTCTGTACAAGTATACTTTACCAAGTAGTGCATCGGCAGAGGCTTTGAATACTCTTCCCATATTTCTATCATCCCAAGAATCAGGCAGTAAATTCTGTGCCTCTTTCAAGTCAGAAATGATCTGCTGCCAAACGTCTTCAGGCGGAGCCTGAGTAATGGCGGCAGGATCTTCGATCTCTCCGAAAGGGAGGGTAATTAAGGGCACATTTAACCAGTTGTTAACGAGATTGAAATAGTTGAAGGCTCTAAGGAAGTAGGCCTCTCCCAGGATGTTGTTTTTAGCATCTGAGCTGATATCTTCAATGTTAGGAACGTTGAAAATGATTTCATTGGCTCTTGTGATTCCTTGGTAGTTGGTAGACCAAACCCAAAAAGTACCGTTGGTCAATGAAATACCATTAAAAACACCAATTGCCGTCCTTTCCGATGTTCCAAAAGCGTTGACAACATCATCCCGATAGTCAGATAGGAATATTTCAAAACGGGTATAATTCCAAATATGGGTCAATGGGCTGTAGGCACCGATGATAGCCTTAGTGGCGTCATCTTCATTCCTCCAAAATGTATCTGGAGTGACCGCATTCGGATTCGGTTGGTCTAGGAAGTCCTTACTACAAGAAATGACACCTAAAACAATACCGAATATTACTATTGCATATAATTTATAATTCTTCATAATTTTAGTATAATCTATTTTTTAAAATGATGCTGACAATCCAAATTGTATGGTCCTAGCAGTAGGATAAGCTCCCTCATCTAC
>CAZMYK010000588.1:0-3265 GCA_964570435.1 uncultured Saprospiraceae bacterium
TTATACAAAGAACTTCTAATCCACGGACTTTCAGAAATGGATGTAATCTCTAAGGACTTCCTCGACAAAGGAACTGAATTTTCCGACCCATTAAGCGAAATGTTCGGTGAATTTGATGATGACGAAATGTGACATCGATGAAGTAAGCTACTTCTTCGATGAATGTAGGTTAGAAAAGATTCCACGTTTTCTTAGTCCTTCGTCCGTGTCTCCGTCGTCTTCGTAGATAATTAGTTTTGGGTGCTTGCTCCGCTTTTGGATTTTAATTTATCTTTGCCGTGATTTAAAAAAAATAGATTCCGTGAGCGTACTTATATTCTTGATTGTATCCTACATCCTGCTAAGCATTAGCCTCTACTTTGTATTTCGCAAGGCTGGAGTCGAGCCTATTAAAGGACTCATTCCTGGTGTCAATTTTATAGAGTGGTGCAAATTAATAGGGAGGAAACCAATCTATGCGCTTTGGCTTTTATTTCCAATAGTGAACATATTCATCTATTGCGGGATGTGTGTAGACCTTGTTAGGTCATTTAAGCGGTATAAATTTTTGGATACAGTGCTTGCGGTCATTTATGCTCCGATTATATTCTTCCAACTCGCCTTCTCCGAGAAAGACAAATATGATGAGCCTACCCTTCCTAAGGAGAAGGCTTATGCAATCGCCTTGGAAGAAGCCAAAAAGAAAAAGGACAATCTGGCCTACAATCGCCTCATGAAGGACAACCCATATAAGAAATCAGCTCCAAGAGAGTGGGCGGAATCCATCTTCTTTGCGGTCTTTGCAGCTGCCTTTATTAGGATGTTTCTCATAGAGGCATATGTGATTCCTACGCCATCGATGGAGGGTACGCAAATGGTAGGGGACTTCTTATTTGTATCAAAGGCACACTATGGAATCAGAACTCCAATGACAATTGCAATGGTGCCCTTACTGCATAATGTCATTCCAGGTCTAGGTTCGGAGTCTTACCTAAAAAAGCCCCAACTGCCATATAAGCGGTTACCAGCTCTAGAGGAAATAGACCGACTTGAGCCCATCGTGTTCAATTGGCCTGTTGGAGATTCAATCTTTCTAACCAGCAGATCTTACTCGTATGCGATGGTGAAAGAGATGGCGGAGAAAAAACAATTCTACTATGATCCTCCACTGCAGAAAGAATGGCAAGAACAAAACTTCAGAACACGTCCTGTAGATAAAAAAGATCACTACATCAAACGATGCCTTGCTATTGCGGGCGATAGCTTAGAAATCATTAACGGGCAAGTCTATGTTAATGGTGAAAAATCTGAAAATCCATCAGGAATGCAAAGGCAGACTATGATCATGTTGCCCTCAGGAATGCTTACCTCGGATGTGCTAAAATTAGATCTTTTCAATTTAGACACAAAGGTTCGTGAGAAAACGAAGGATATGATCATTGCCTATCTCAATGAGTCCGAAAGAGCTGAAGTGGCAGCCTTGAATCCCGACATCAGGGTATTTCCATTCTTTGACCTGGATGTTCTTGCTACTGGATTTAAAGAAACAGGGATGGTAGATTCTCTGAACCTTCAAAAACAAACTTTTTCTTCACGTGAAAATCCCCTGTTGACAAGGTTGATGCTAGATGAGGAGCAATTAGAGTCAATAAAGGCACATCCTCTATCAAGCGAATTCATCGTTACGACAAAGGATATGTTTCCACAGAAAACCGCTTCAGCTAAGGACTGGACTGTGGATAACTATGGCCCTATTTACATTCCTAAGGCTGGCGAAGAAGTAGTTATTACATCTCAAAACCTCGGATTCTACGAACGAATCATCAATGTTTATGAGAACAATGACCTAAAGGTTGAGCGCGGACGTGTATTTATCAATGGCACCCAGACCACTACCTATACCTTCAAACAAGACTATTTCTGGGCCATGGGAGACAACCGTCACAATTCAGAAGACTCAAGAGTTTGGGGCTTTGTTCCTGAGGACCACATTGTAGGAAAGCCACTCTTTATTTGGTTTTCTCTTCGAAATGGTAAGCTCTTTGACGGAATTAGGTTCAATAGAATTTTCAGAGGAGCAGATGCTCGTTAAGAACAATTAATCGATTTTTTACATATATTCACTAGAAATCTCAAAGGATGACTAGAAGTGCTATACTTAGCTTGACCCTGATACTGATTATAAGTACATCTGCTGTCATGGGACAAGCCCCAGCCACTGATATGATCTTGTTCGATTTCAAGAAGGTAAACTCAGAGTACTTCGTTACGAAGGGTAAACTTTTAAATAAATTCAATCAAGGGAGTTATAACAATCAACCCTCCTTTTTTAACCCAATCAACATCTATTTTTCGGCAATTGCCGAAGGTGAGTCGCAGACCGACATCTACGCAATTGACCTTTTACGGAATACCTACTGGCAGGTCACTAAAACTCCTGATGGAGAATACTCTCCTACTCTGATGCCAACTAAGCGATACTTTTCAGCCATCGTTCAGGAAGATAAGACTAATACTCAGAGACTTTGGCAATTCCCTCTCGACCAGTCTAATACCGGAAGTGATCTATTCCCAAACATCACAGGAGTAGGATACCACTGCTGGCTAGATCTCGAGAATGTGGCTATGTTCATTGTTGGCGAACCACATAAACTGATAATTGCCAACAGGACGACACAAGAACAAAAGCTCGTCCTCGAAGACATTGGAAGGGGCCTGAAGGCCAATAAAAGGGGACTCTTGTATTTTATTCATAAGATCGATGAAGAAACTTGCTTACTGAAAAGGTATGATCCAAGTAATAATACAATTACTAGCATCGTTCAAACACCAGGAAATTCAGAAGATTTCGAATTGCTGCCCGATGAAACAATAATTATGGGAAGTGGCTCAAATCTATTTGCCTTTAACCCTGATTTTTCTCAAGAATGGAAGAAAGTTGCTTCACTAGAAGGTTTTGGTATCAAAAATATTACCCGATTATCCATACTTGGCGAGAAATTAGTAGTAGTAAGTAAAAAGTAACCTATTTATGATGAAATATTGTTGGATCCTATTCATGTGCTCCCTTTCATTTGCTAGTCTAAGTGCCCAAGAATCTGCTGGTGATTATGAGAAAGTTCTAAACCAATATCGAAAAGACTATAAGAAAGCCTTGGTCGCAGACGAATTGTCTCCCTTGGCAAGTAAGCAAGATGCCAAGGAAGTCTCGTTTTATGAGGCTGACCAGAGCTTTGTTGTCAAGTGTCTCTTCGTTGGAGCTTCTGATACAAGGCCCTTCGACATG
>CAZMYK010000589.1:0-3261 GCA_964570435.1 uncultured Saprospiraceae bacterium
AGCATCATTATGGCCGATAGTTTGGACGGGAGATATGCCGCAACAGTAAGCATGCCAGCCAACTACTATATGCAATATGGATTTGGTTACGCTGCTGGCGCAAGCAATGTAAATGAGGGCTCAGTACTTGCTAATATCCTTCCTACTAAAGAATGTGGAGTTTTCACCTGGGGAGGTCGAGACTACTACAACGCAGGTGGAGGTGCTGAGCAGATGGTTAAGAAAACCTGGGGTTCTCATGGTAACCAAGCGGAAAGTAAAATTGCTGCCTTTGTTGCTAATACAACCTTAGTAGCAGATAACGAAACCACATTGGCAGATGGCTGGACTTACTACACCCTTAATGAAGAGTTGCTTTTGGCCATTGAGTGGGGGATGGAAACACCTTCACCTCCAGCGGATGTGTCAGTGAAATTTGGTGCTGCTGAAGCAGAGTGGTTTGCCAATGGCACAGGCTTCATTAGCAATGATGTCGGAGGTGCTGCTCTAATGAGGAGGACATTTGATGTGGCTAATACCACCCTGGGTGCTGATGTGGGAGTACGATTCTACTATACCCAAGCTGAATATGATGCCGTTAATGCCATCATTGCCGCCAATTCTGGCACTGAACTGACCAGCAAGGATCAGCTACATATGTACAAGGTGACCTCATCTGATGATCCCCTTGATATCGCCAACATAACACCAGCTGAAGTGATCAATATTAACAATAGCGCCACACCTTCCAATACAGCCTACCTAGGTGGACTAGATTGTATAGTTGACTATGCAGAATATACAGTTGCTTCCTTCTCTGGAGGTGGCGGTGGTGGAGCAAGTGGTGGTGCTGCACTATTGCCCGTGGAACTAACAGAGTTCACAGGGGTAATGAGAAACAATATGACCGAACTCAAGTGGACTACCTCCTCTGAAATCCAAAATGATTACTTTGAAATACTTCGTAGTGAGGACGGCTATGCTTTTGAGAAAATTGGACAGTTGTTCGGAGCCGGGGACTCAGATAAGCTAGTAAACTATGAATTTCTGGACAGGATGCCCAAGCCAAATGTTAATTACTACCGCCTGAAGCAGGTAGACTTCAATGGCAAGTTTACTCTTAGTAATGTAATTGCTGTACGGCGAGGTACTGAAGATGACAAAAGTGTGCAAGTTTTTCCTAGCATAGTAGAAGACATTATTCAAATACAGTCTCGTACTTCCTTTGATCACGTAAAGATATTTGATGCCAAAGGATCGCTTGTAAAGACCTTCCACACCGGACCTAGTAAGCAGCAGGAAATGAGCCTTGTCGACTTAGACAGCGGGGTATTCTTCATTAATGTAAATGAAGCTGTCATTCGCGTTGTAAAGAAATAATTGTTGTTAAATAGTGAGTGTAAAAAAGGAAGCCTATATGTTTTAGGCTTCCTTTTTACTTTGTCGTAGGGATATTTAGCAAAACTGTGATCAGCTATCAATGACTTTTTATTAATGGATCAAGCGCTATTTTAACAAAATGTGAAGCACCGTTTCCGACTTAGGTTTTGGGAAAATAAAGCACTTGAAAGCATTGTAAGAACATTTGCGAATGTCAAATAAGCCAAATTGATTCTACTAAGAAATGAGACGAATGTCAAAGATGACTTTCAATGAAACAGGTCAGGTGAAATTTTCCTCATAAGGGCTTAATGCCCTTTTAGGGAACCATTGCAGGAGGTGAGAAACGTAGGACACTTAGCTCCACCTCTGAATATCCTTTTCATTAGTTACAACTTAAGACTATGTAATCTATGCCTTCCCCAAGTGCGCCCATCCTTGTAGGCTACCCAAGCTAGATTAGATTGTCCCTCTAATGCTAAGACGTAACTACTGATGATTGCCAACAATGGGACTTCAATGCCGCAGGCAACAGGATTCCCTTTCTAGAAAAAGGTATAAAAGTGATGTGGGTAAGTTTCAAAGATTCAATACTCCGGATTTGCTTAAGAAAAAATCATAATCTCCAATTAGCAACTCGCTCGTTAGAATAGATAATCGGAGCGAGAACTGTATAAGATCAAAAGTAGAGTTCACCTACAAGGGCTATCGTTCAAAAGCAAAGCCAAATCTCACTTCGTGGGAGGGCCCAAAGTTGTAGCCATAAGAATTCATGTACATATTGTAGGCATAAGAAATGGAAGCTCCTCCAGGCGTAAGTCCTAATTCTAAACTAACCTCACCGCTCGAGGCCCCAGAAAAACCAACCCACAAAACGTTGCGATAGCTTCTTTTGACATTTAATCCATATTGGAATTTGGTATTGAGGACATATCGAGACCAAGCATGAAACTCGAAGAAACCTTCATCATAGACCGGCAGGACGCCACCACCGACAGCGTAGAAATGTTGCACTCGAGTAACTTTGAAGTCTCCAAATTCGGATCTAAGTCCAAATACCTGAGGCACTGAAAACCCAAAATAGTAATGATCTCCAAGGTAGGCTGTCGTGCCTACGCCTATGTCAGGCCAAATCTTGGCTTGATTCTGCATCGCGATGTCCCCTTGCTCCTGGAACTTGAGATTTGTTGCATCTACCCTGTATTGATGAATACCAGCACTCATACCAAAATTGATCCGCAAAACATTGGATACTTTGAGAAGGTAACTAGATCGAAGGTTGAGGGCCATGTCACCGAATCCACCTGCCTGATCCTTTAAGATATTCCCTCCGAGGGTAAGTCCGTTGCTTGGATTGTGGTAGTTAAAATTTGCTACCATTGTACGAGGTGCATCTGGCGCTTGAATCCATTGTTGCCGATATAAGACCGCTGCATCTATGTTCCTTTCATACTTCAAATAATTTAGAGAAAGGAAGGATGGGTTTGAGAATTGGTGATTCATTTGAACATCCGTAAAGATTGGAAGCTGCTGCCCATGCACAAAGCTCAAGGCGCTCAAAAAAACAAGAATAAGGTAGGATCTTCGACTCATCGTAAAATTGTTATGCTCCCAGTGTGGAGCTTACCCCCAAGAATAAGTTCATAGTAGTATATTCCTTCAGGCAGAGGATTCCCTCTTAGATTTTGTCCCTGCCAGTTATTACTATACGAATCATCAATGTAGACTTTGGAGCCCCACCTGTTCACAATCACCAGCTTTCGATCTTCAAATTGCTCAATGTCTGGAACCTCCCAAAACTCGTTAATCCCATCTCCATTCGGTGAAATCGCGTCTGTAAATTCGGTGTTCTTCTTTGTAACCTCAATACTTATAAGAGATGTGCTACATTCGTCTGGGCAA
>CAZMYK010000590.1:0-3256 GCA_964570435.1 uncultured Saprospiraceae bacterium
CTTGGTGGAAGTTGAATTCTTTGAGTTAATATCAGCAAATGCTACCTGCCCAAATGGCTATATTCTCACCAGAACATGGAGAGGAATAGATGATTGCGGAAATATATCAACTGATGTGACACAAACCATTACGGTTGATGATATGACTCCACCAGTCTTTAATCCCATTGCAGACTTAACTGTAAATTGTGAGCAGGATGTGTCTGGAATTATTGCCGCATGGTTGGCATCGGCTAGTGCTACTGATAATTGTGGACTAGCCCTAGTTTCGAATAATTGGGATGGATCACTTCCTAATCTTTGCGTTGATGCAGTAGGTATTACAGTGACGTTTACAGCAACTGATGCGTGTGGAACTATGGCAACGACGACGGCAAATATAGTAACTCAAGCAGATGTAACAGGACCAACATTTGTCAACTGTCCGTCGGATCTGACGGTAGGAAATAACGTAGACAATTGTGATGCATTTGTAGTATTTAGTACTCCTGTTGCTGAAGATTGTAATGGATCAACGGTGACACAAATTGCAAATGCTGGAGGACTTATTATTGCTTCTGGAGAGGAATTCCCATTGGGAACAACAGAAGTAGTATTTCAGGCAATAGATGATTGTGGAAATACTTCCACCTGTAGCTTCAACATTACAGTCAATGACACTGATGATCCAATAATTCTCTGTCCGTCTAATGATGTCGTGGTTTGTGCCACTGATGGAGGATGTACATGGGTTTCAGATGACGCGGTAAACTATACATTTGCCCTTGAAAATTGCCCAGATTTTACACTAACTTATGTCGTTTCTGGTGCGACAATTGTCGCGAGTCCTGTAGATGGAAATGCCGAAGGTCTTGTATTTAATCTAGGCACAAGTACAGTTACATATACCCTTACTGATGACAATGGAAATGAGGTAAGCACTTGTTCATTTGATGTGATAATTGAAGATTGCGAGGCTCCAATGCTTACTTGTGACTACGACGACACAGACAACGAATGTGCATCAGCGGATGACGACTTGGCAGCTTGGTTGGCTGACATCGAAGCTGATTTAATTGCCACTGGAGATGTAGGTGACTGCTCTGAACCGGTTACCGTGGAATCGGTCTTGTTTAATGATATTTCTAGTTGTGGAAATACAATCAATCAACAATATTTATTCACTGTAACAGATGGAGCAGGCAATATGTCAACTTGCATAGCCTCATTTGCTACTGTTGATTTAGTAGCTCCTGTTATTACACCATTGGTGCCTGGCATAGGACCATCTGCCACCGATGTGGAATGTGATGGTGCTGGAAACATTCTAGAGCTTCAGGCATGGTTGGCCTCGAATGGTGGACTTACAGATGCAGAAGTTCTAGAAGCTTGTGGATCCTTTGTCTGGATGAATAACTTTGATGAAGTCACCTTTAATCAATTCGCTACTTGTGCGGCTAATACCACTACTGGGAGGTATGATGTCGAATTTTATACTATCGATGAGTGTGGGAATGAAAGCAATCGAATAGAAAGAAGATTTAGAATAATGGATGGTACAGCTCCCATTGTTAATGGACCGGCAGATATTACCTTGGAATGCAGTGATCCTGCGAATGCCGCTACCATTTCACTATGGGAAAATAGTGTTACATCTGATGATGCTTGCGGTGGTCAATTAGAAGTTGTCATTTCAAGAGTTTTTACAGCAGATTGTGGATTAACGGGTGTGGATTCGGTGTTCTTTACCTCAATTGATGATTGTTTAAATGAAACAATCGATACGGCATTGATAACCTATGTAGATAGAATCTTACCTGAAGTAATTTGTCCTTCTGACTTACTTGTAGAATGTGGAGAGGATAATACGATGAATATTTCCGACTGGTTGGCTATGGCAAGTGCAAGTGATGATTGCGATGCAGATGGTGTTATGCTAGTCAATGACTACGATGCTATGAATTTTGATGATGGTTGCGGACTTACGGGTATGCAGGTTGTGACTTTTACAGCAACTGATGATTGCGCGAATGTTTCCACATGTACGGCGGTTGTTACAATTGAAGATAACATGGAGCCTGAGGTGGATGCGCCGGATGATATATCTGTAGAATGCGATGGAGCAGGGAATATAGCTCAACTTGCGGGATGGTTAGATGCTAATATGGAAATTGAGATTGTTCCTGCTAATGAAGATTTTGAAGGAGGAGGAAGCTGGGGAGGTTCTGCTGAAATCAGAGCAGAAAGTGTTTTTGGAGGAGTTGGAGCAAATCGCGTTGCTGAAGTTGATGGAGGTGCAAATTTAATACAGACCGTGAGTTTTATCCCAGGAGGAACATATAATTTATGTCTAGATGCCACCAGAAGACCAGCAGGCAGTACTCCAGATCCTGTGGTTGCGATAATTACTGTTGGAGGAGCTAAGATTGGTGAGGTGGAAAGAAGTGGCGGCTTTATGTTGACCCAAAGCTGCATTACTTTTGTAGCAACTGCTGCATCTCAAGATGTGGAGATCACAGCTGACTTTACATCCACGTTAGGAATTATATTCGATAATATTTCGATACTTCCTGCTGGCGTAAGTGCCACAGAAGATTGCAGTGATGAGCCTATTATTTATACCAATGAATTGTTAACTGTAGATAATACATGTAATGGAACGGCAGTCTATACCTATCGTTTTTATGCTGAGGATAACTGCGGAAATATTGGATTTGATGATGCTACATTTACTATTCAAGATACCGAAATTCCAGTAATCACTGCTCCTGCTGACCTTAGTTTAGATTGTGACGATATAAGTGAGTCTTCCGATCCATCACTAATTATCGAAAACCTCCTAACCTCAGTTTCGGCTACAGATATTTGTGATAATGATGTGGATGTGAATTATACCTTTGATCCATCAAATATTGATCTCTGTGCTGATGCTGCGTACGATGTAACTGTTACATGGACCGCATCTGATGCTTGTGGAAATATGGCAGAAACAGTGACTACAATCATCACAATTGTACCAGATACGATCAAACCAGACTTGACACCACCTGCGAATATAACATTGGATTGTGGTGACATAAGTGAGGCGAGTGATCCTAGTTTGATCATAGAGAATATGATAGCAGACGCACAATCGAGTATGATAGATAATTGTGATAGTGACCCTGTGTTCAACCATGACTATAGTGGGACCTTATTGGATGTGTGTGCAGAAGCAAATTATGATATTACGATTACATGGACAGCAACGGATGCATGTGGGAACGACAGCATATCT
>CAZMYK010000591.1:0-3250 GCA_964570435.1 uncultured Saprospiraceae bacterium
TCCCACTGGCCACGAACAAACAATAGAATTGCGGCTCCACCATCAAGCAAGAGACGCAAGAGAAAGAGCGGGTACTTAGTAAAACCAGACTCGTTTTTGAGAAAAGTTCTTAGGCTGTTCCTGAAATTGAGGTATATCTTCTTGCTGCTTTGGTAGGGAAGGGTACCTCCGCCGAGGTGGTAGATCGTACTCTCGTTGACCGCCATCACCTTGTAACCAGCACGCTTCATTCGCCAGCACAGGTCAATCTCCTCGTAGTGCGCAAAGTAACTGTCATCAAATCCTCCTAATTGATTGAACAAGTCTGTCCTAACGACCATTGCAGCTCCTGAGGCCCAGAAGATTTCGTGTGTTCCGTCATATTGGCCTTCATCTTCTTCCACCTCGTCAAAAATTCTCCCCTTGCAGAAGGCGTAAGAAAGGACATCTAAGTATCCACCTGCAGCACCTGCGTGTTCGAACTTTTCCGGTTCGCTAAGGGAGCGAATTTTAGGCTGGCAAGCTCCAATAGTAGAATCCTCTGACATCAATTTTAAGATAGGATCCAACCAATTTTCTGTTACCAATACATCGTTGTTTAGGATGACTGTAAATTCACTTTCGATCTCCCTCATCGATCGATTATAGCCCTCGGCGAATCCGTAGTTCTTGGTATATTGGAGGACCTTCACTTCAGGATGCCATTCTGTGATGTATGAGATGGATTCGTCTGAAGAAGCATTATCGATTACAAGGAATTCTGCATCCTCTGAGCTACTATAAAGTACAGGCGGGAGGTAAGATTCAAGATAGTCTTGTCCGTTAAAGTTGATAATTGCAATGGTACACTTGGCTTTGACGGGTTGGTGTTTTTTCATGTAGGCATGAAGGACAATGCGTGATTCTTGCTCGTCTTCATGCAATTGCACTTTCAGTTTCTGCAGATTGTCGAAGGTCATATCGTCACGGATGTACATCACCACTTCTACCGAGATTGTCTGTCCATAAAGGTCCCTTCGAAAATCAAAAATATTTACCTCTATCCGTCTTTCAGACTTTCCCTTTAGGGTAGGTCTATTGCCGATATACAGCATCCCTTCGAAGGTCTCGTCGCCTATGTTGACGAAGACTGCATAGATACCGTCAGGTGGGATAAGTTTGGTCGATTCGGAAACCTGGATGTTTGCAGTTGGGAAGCCAAGTTCTTTTCCTATTTGCTCTCCATAGATGACCTCCCCAGTTATGGGATAGTGGTAATTCAGGAACCTATGAGCAGAGCCCATTTCAGCATTTTGCACAGCCTTTCTGACCTTAGTACTCGAGATAGTTATCTCTTCGATTTCTTGTACTTCGATCTTAACTACCTTAAATTCGTGAGCCTCTTGATATTCCTTTAGTAAGTCAATGTTGCCTTCTCGGTTCAAGCCAAACCTATGATCATAACCTAGTACGATATAACTTGGATTAAAATATTTGATTAGAAAGTTTTCTATGTAGTCTCTTGGCAGCATCTGAGAAAACTCGACAGTGAAGGGAACAATGACTAGGATGTCAACTCCGAACTTCTCCAGTAGTGCTATTTTTTCATTTATTGTATTTAGTAAGGTGAGCGACTTGTCTTTAGGATAGACGATGCTTCTTGGGTGAGGGTCAAAAGTAATGATGACACTACTTCCTTCTACTTCTGTTGCTAGCTGATTAATTCTAGATATAATCTTCTGATGTCCACGATGAACTCCATCAAAAGAACCAATCGTTATCACAGCATTTTCTATTTCTGGAATTTCTTCCAGCTTTCGAAATATTCTCATTGAGTTCTGAACCTATAATTTATGCAAAAGTAATAAAATAAAGGTCTAATTGAGTCTCTGAAACATTAATGAATTTTAAATGTTCTACATTTGATGCAAAATTCAAAAAATGACCATTGACAACAACAAAGTAGTAAGTGCACTTGCTACTGTCAAGGATCCGAATACTGGGTTAAATATCATCAGATCAAAGATGATCGAGGACTTGAAAATTGATGGAGCTAATGTGGCTTTCACGCTAAACGTACCTTCGAATGACGCTAAGGTCAAAAGTGAGATTAATTTTGCCTGTATGGCAGCAATTCAAGAGGTGTATCCTAGTGCGCAAGTGCATGTGCACATGGCTGGAGCTGGAAAGCCCTCGAAGAGTGGAACCCTGCCACAGATAAAGAATATTATTGCAGTAGGTAGTGGAAAAGGAGGGGTCGGAAAGTCGACGGTGGCGCTTAACCTGGCCCTCGCATTAAAGGAAATGGGTGCAAAAGTCGGCCTCATGGATGCCGACCTATATGGTCCGTCTGTTCCTACCTTGCTTGGAATGCAGGGAGAACGACCGAAGTTAGAAAAACTTTATGGTAAGGCTAAGATGCGACCTCTAGAGAAGTATGGAATTCATACGATTTCAATTGGTTTTATTATTGAGCCTGAGCAAGCTGTTGTGCTGAGAGGTCCTCGCCTTGGTGGAATCATCAAGCAATTTATCAATGATTGTTTGTGGCCTGAATTAGATTTTCTTATCATAGATCTGCCACCTGGAACTGGTGATATTCAATTGACCATGGTTCAGACTGTGCCAGTTACCGGAGTAGTTATGGTCACTACACCCCAGGAACTTTCCTACGTTGATGCGCTTAAGGCCATGAATATGTTCCAACTTTCTAATGTCAACGTGCCCATCATTGGGGTAGTAGAAAACATGGCTTGGTTTACACCAGCAGAACTACCTAAAAACAAGTACTATATATTTGGGAAGGGCGCAGGAAAGCGATTGGTAAAGGAGTCTAAAACGACCTTACTTGGTCAGATTCCTCTGATTCAAAGCGTTAGAGAGGCTGGCGATGAAGGTAGGCCAGCAATGTCCGATCCAAATCATATTGCATACCCGTTTTTTATGTCAATGGCTAAGAAGACTTTACACCAAGTCAACCTGAGAAATGAAGTAATGGCTCCTACGCAAATTGTTAAAATAAATACGTAATTTTGTTCTATGTCGGATAACGAAAAAAAGGAGTGGATAGAGAAGGTAGACTCAGCGCTCGAAGATATTCGCCCCCATCTTGCTGTGGATGGAGGAAACATTGAAGTAATGGATGTTACTGATGACTACATGGTGGAAGTAAAGTGGCTAGGAAACTGCGAAATGTGTTCGATGTCGACAATGACTATGAAGGCTGGGGTAGAACAAACCATTAAGTCTAGACTTCCACAAATTAACGGAGTAGTTGCTGTTAATGGCGTTC
>CAZMYK010000592.1:0-3241 GCA_964570435.1 uncultured Saprospiraceae bacterium
ACATGATAGAAATGCCAAGGCATTAGAGACCTTAATTGATACAATCGGCTTTCCTACTATTGATAAAGTTGGGGAAGAAGCGAGTGAAGCGGCATGGTTGATTATCCAACATTCTATCGGACAACCAGCCTTCATGAGGAAGTGTGCGAAGCTTTTGCAAACTGCTGTGGAGAAAGGGAGGGCCAAGCCATTAAACTTTGCCTACCTAAGCGACCAAATCGCTTCTTTTGAAGGAAGTCTTCAACAGTATGGCACTCAGTTTGACTGGGATGAATATGGAGAATTAAGTCCAAAATCTTATGACGACTTAGTGAAGGTGAATCAAAGAAGAAAATCTATAGGATTGAATACTCTTGAAGAACAGACTCAAATTATGAGAGGCCGTGTGAAAAAGGAAGATGAATCACCTCCGGAGGATTTTGAAAGAAGAAGACAAGAAATGGATAAGTGGAGGAAGTCAGTAGGGTGGATAGAAGCTTAAGTCGCTCTTCGAAATTTATAATTTCGGACTAAAACAAATTGATGTGTGAACAAAATCGCAGCCACATTGCGACACCTTGTCATTTTGTTCGTTATTATAGTAAGCTAAAGCGCTCAAAATGAAGACCCTCCTACTTTTCCTTGTAAGCATGATTTGGATTCCTGGACTTGTGTCAGCACAAGAAACCAAGCAATCAAAGAATACGGTAATTGTCAACTACGGAACCGTGATTTTCGCAGATCAGTTATCCCTAGCTTATGAAAGGTCTCTTTTTCGAAGTCAGAACAAGTTTTTTGAGACAAAGATCAAGGCTAGCTTTGGAAAGTATTTAAGCAACAATTATGATTACGATGAAGACGCAGAAGTGACTTCATCCCACTATGGAGTTTCTGCTGTGCAGCTGATATGGCTGTGGAAGATTGGCTTAGAATTGAACACTGGAGTATCAAGTATTGCCTTTTCAACACCAGCAACGAGCACTATAGAGCGAAAGTCTGGATTTTATTTGGGTTCTGCCATTCGCTACGACAGCAGTTTACTTTCGTTTAGGGCAGGACTAAACAATATCGAGCTACTGACCATTGGCCTTGGAATCAATTTTTAATCCTTAGACCTCCCTTTCATAAGCGAAATGTTATTCTCTCGAAATCATGGGACCTCGTCTTTTAAGGCGAGACTGCAACATTCTCGACATAAATGCCAAGCTCCTATCCAGCAAAAGGAATTTCATCACAAGACTGTCAGACCATGAGGATTTTGAACGAGATCAAGGCAAAGAATAGTACAATACACTTGAAGGGATAAGGTAGCACTAAGGCAAGCTTTCGACTACCTAGTCATAGCATCATTTCATTCCACCAGAAGAAAAAAAACGGCCATCTATTTCTAGAAGGCCGTCGAATTTTGGTAATAAAGATTGAGTTTCACCCCTGGTTATAGAGGATTCTCTTACATCTTTGCCTCTCCCTCATAGTAGTTGATGATGGAGAGAATGTCTTTGTCAAATTTTAGTGATGGATCGAGGTCGAATAGTTTATCATGCATCGAAAAATTGTCGATGAGCGCTTCGTCAAGAATTTCAAGAGCTTCCTTCTTACGCCCCACTAAGCTTAGACATACAGCTCTACAATAGAGTAGTTCTGGTCCCCAAGCTTCTTCCTCTGCAATATCCAGCGCATCTAGGGCTTCATCAATTCTTCCAAGTTTGACCAATAGACTGGTAAACTGATACCAAAGTCTTTCTTGTTCTGGGGCGATCTCAGTTGCTGTACCATAGAAAACAGCGGCCTTAGCATTTTCGCCAAGCTGTATGTGGGCCATCGCGAGACCTTCATAATATTCCTCCTTCCCACTTTCAAGCTTCACAGCTTTTTTGAAGGCACTCTTCGCCGAATGAGGTGCTTTTTCTTTAAGGTAGCAGAGGCCAAGATAGTAGTAAACCTCGTCGCTATATGCGTCTAGTCTCAAAGCTGAAAAAAGATTTGCCTTAGCAGACAGCAAGTTGTCTAGGTTGAGGTTGCAAATTGCCATTTGCAGAAGTATCTCTGAGTCAGGTCCAAAGTGATTGTTAGCTTCTTCATAGATCGAAAGAGCCTTCACATAGTTCTTAACCTGGATGCAGGTATCAGCGCATTCTAGGTAGGCCAATTCGAAGTCTTGATTCACGATCAGACTATATTCCATTGCATTAATAGCCTGCTCATATTCTCCAGAACATGCATAGGCATGGCCTAAGTTATACCATGCAAGAAAGTTATATGGATTGATTTCTAGGAGTTGGTTGTGGAAGGCAATGCTCTGCTCATATGACTTCGTAAGATCTACGCAGATAAATAGCTTTTCCAAGGCCTCTAAGTAGGTAGGGTTTAAGAGAAGTAGACTCTTTAATGCAGCAAACATTTTCTTATACTGCTTACTATCTTCATAGATAACGGCCTCACAAAATAGAATTTCACAACGTTCGCTTCTCCCGGCGTAGCGCTTGATATTTTCGATCATTTTAAGACCCTCGCTACCACCTATGCATCTTGCTCGTAGTATTGTGATTTCATTTTCAGAAGGAGAAATGATCGCAGCCTCTGCAAGCGTTTCTAGGGCCTCACTTTTCCTTTTAGCCCGCAAAAGCAGCTTTGCCTTGGTGATGTAAAATTCTGCCCTATATTGAAACTGCTCCATAGCCATGTGGACTACTTCGAGTGCCTTGTCTATAAGAAACTCACCCTCATAGTACGTAATTAATTGTACGTATGTCTTTTCGTCTAGGTAGGTCAAATTCCCAGTTTCAGACATAGCTTCGTACTCACTAACTAGATGTATAAGCTTGTGGTCTCTTCTCGTTCTGTTTTGCATAATTCTCTTAAGCCGGATTATAATTTACAGGTGGTAAATATAAATAAAAAAGTAGGCCGTGGAATTTATTGCGTTCTTTTTTTATCAACATATTGGTGATAGATTTTTTTATCACAAAGTATTGATAAATAGATGCATACATATTATTGTCTAGTCGCAAGCAAGTTTGAGTTTCGCGAAATGTGTATAAAATTGGACCATTTAACAATAGTCGACATGTGCAAATTTATTTTCCTATACCTCTACTTCTTTTTGCAGCGAAGTAGAGGCCACTTAGGATGAAAATACCAGCGATTAGCTTCTTGGTAGTAATCTCATCCTTACCGAATCCTACAGATAATAGTGTGGTTAGTAAGGGCTGAAGGTAGAGGTATAATCCGGCAATAATAGGACTTAGTACCTTAATAGCGA
>CAZMYK010000593.1:0-3227 GCA_964570435.1 uncultured Saprospiraceae bacterium
CACTTGTAAGCGTGACGGTATATTTTCTGTGACACTTTCTGTTAGAGAAGTATTTCGACTTCCCCACCCTCGTATTAAGAGGCGCAGTACTCTACGTTGTCCGGACTTTCCTCTGAATTCCTTCAGCGATAGAATATTATGAATCACAAAGCTAGCAAATAAATCCTCAATCTGTATCAGGCCTAAGAAGTCTTAGCACATATTAAATTATATTTTAATATATATTATTCTTATTTTTACTTCATTAAATTAATGCATGGCTTGGATCAAAAGTATTACTAACAAGAATGTAATAAGGGCAATTGCCTCCTATACATGCATTGTATTGTCGATCCTTCTTTTTTCTGCAATTGCTAAGTTCACCATCATACATTCGGGGATTAACTACGACTTTGAAAACTTACTGGAGCTTGAGTTTCTAGCCTACCTTAGTTTACTTGGTCTTGTGGCTTTGGTGCTTGTTCAGTTTTACGCAACCTACAAGCTTAGTTTGTACATCAAATCACTTGAATTAAATAGTTGGGTGCGTTTCTCGAGTTTGTTGATGTCTGTATTTATGAGCATCCCTGTTCTCTACCTTCTCGACTTGCACCTAGACTACTTTCCATTCTATCTAGCAGTGACAAGCTTTCTTTTCCTAAGTGATCTCTTCATAGATCGGAGAGAAACAAGCATAATTTGGATCATATTCTGGATGATTACGTTATGTAGTCTATCTGCAGTTCTTTTGTTCAACTATTATTTGAAGTTTGACCTGAACTCCAAGGTCGCATTTGCGGAATCTCTTATTCATCAGAAGGATCCTGCAATTGCAAATGAAATCAAGCGATTTGATGAAGCTCTTGATGAACAAATGGCACTTACCTTCTTAGATTCAATTCCGAATCCATTGAAGATCCACAAGGTCGAATTCAACCAAGTGCTTGAGGAACATATCACTTCATTCGACTACCTCGACAAGAAATGTAAGCCCATCTTTAATGCCTATGACCGCTTTGACAATGCGATGGTTTATGACCAGTATACATCTAAGGCATTTTACAAGGATTTCATAAAGAACAGTATAGCGATTGATACCAATATTTACTATGAAGCGGTCAGTCAAACCTACCTCCTTCGGAAAATAAATGAAACGAATGTGCATCCAGGGGGACCATTTACCATATTCATCGAATTCCTCCCCACAGATGAGTTCAATGCACCTGAAAAACTCCTTTCTCACACCTTTCAGAAATACAACGAAGAGCCTGACTATGGAGTATATGTCAATGGCATTCTTACGAATTCAAACAGCTACCAGTTTAACAAGAGTAACGATAAGACTCAAAACCTAAGTGTCGGAGAATACCTGACTTACAATGACAAGAATATCAACAACCTAGTCTATAAAGTTGATCAGAAAACAACAGTGCACATCCAGACTAAGTACGCGCGGATCATTAAGCCAGTATCTCTTTTTTCCTTCCTATTTATTCTGATGGGAGTAACTCTTAGTATTATTGCGATCATTAACAATAGGTGGCAATTTCTGCCACCAGAGTTGCTTCTCAAGCTTAATAATATATCATCGCTGCGTCGAAGAATACAGCTCTCAGTGGTGATTCTAAGTATCTTCTCCTTCTTAGCTATTGGAATCGTAACCATTCTGTACTTCCGCTATCTCTCCAACGAGTATGACACTGAGCTGATAGATGAAAAAAATGTGGCTATCACAGCCGATATCAATGCACGCTTGCTGAGCAGTGAGCAAGCAAAAAATGCCCTACGGCTCCTTGAAACAAATATCCATGCCATATCAGAAACACACCAAGTCGACATCCACCTTTATGACGGTGGTGGGAAGTTAATTAATTCCTCTGCTCCTAAGTTGTTCGAGTTGGGCTTTGCATCTACCATGCTGAATAAGGCAATGATCAATCTCTTGCGCAACACAGAAAGTGTCTTTCCAAGTGCTCAATTGACAAGGATAGGAGATTTGAGTTTCCGCAATATATTTATTCCAATTATATACACTTCTCAAATCTCACCTGAGAGTAAGAATGAGAATTTAGCTTACCTCCAATTGCTGCACACTCCTCAAATCAAGACAAGAAACAATGTTACCGACTTCGTGGGAACGCTTCTAAATGTCTATGTATTCCAATTTTTGTTTGCAGGTGCCATCGCCCTTGCTGTTGCTAATTCGATCACACGTCCCATTGCAGTACTAGGAAATCAAATTAAAAACTTTAAGCTGGGGAGGAAGAACAAGCAATTGGAATGGGATAGTGAAGATGAGCTAGGTCAACTCATTTCTAACTACAATGAAATGGCCAATCAGCTGGACGATTCCGCTCAGATGATTGCAAAGACGGAGCGCGAAGGCGCTTGGCGAGAAATGGCCAAGCAAGTTGCTCACGAGATCAAGAACCCGCTCACTCCCATGAAGTTGAGCATACAATACATGCAAAGGGCCATTGACACCACTGAGAACCCAAGGGACTTGGTTAAGAATGTGAGCAAAACAATGATCGAGCAGATCGATAATCTTTCCCAAATTGCCTCGGAATTTTCGAATTTCGGAACCATGCCACAAGGAAGTAATGAAAAGATAATTCTCAATGAAATCGTAGAGACGATACATGATCTTTTCAGAAAACGAGATGACATGGACATCTTTATGACAGAGCCCTTGGATGAAATCTACGTCTTTGCAGACCGCAATCACCTGGTTAGAATTTTGAACAATATACTTAAGAATGCCATCCAGGCCATACCAACTGAACGTAGAGGAAGAATTGACCTAAAACTCTATAAGAAATCTGGATTGGCAGTTGTGGAAATAAAGGACAATGGGATAGGTATTCCTGACCATATGAAGAACAAGGTATTTACGCCCAATTTCACAACGAAAAGCAGTGGAACAGGCCTAGGACTTGCCATCGCAGCCAACATGATGGAATCTTTCAATGGACATATTCGATTTTCAACAGTACCAGGAAGTGGTACTACATTTTACATAGAAATTCCATTAATGCATGTCAAGGACAATTTTGAGGATGTAGAAAGAATCTCACTCGAACTGGGATGACGAAAACATATATTTAGCTATCTTGTTCACTAAGAAAGGATGATAATGATGTGGTTAATTTATCTCGGATGTGTCCTAGGAGCCTTTGTGGCTATGGAGTTTATTGCATGGTTTACCCATAAGTATGTGATGCATGGAATGCTTTGGGTCTGGCATG
>CAZMYK010000594.1:0-2367 GCA_964570435.1 uncultured Saprospiraceae bacterium
GTTATTTTCAAAAAATATCATAAAATAATATAATTCGTTTTTTTATTTTTAGAAAGATTATATATTTGCACTGCTTTTGAAGAAAAGCCTTGAAAATAGGCCAACTGGTGACTTACTGGGTAGCTTAGAATCTCTACGAAAAGGTAAAGATTTTAGGCCCCTTCGTCTATCGGTTAGGACGCCAGGTTTTCATCCTGGAAAGAGGGGTTCGATTCCCCTAGGGGCTACTTAAAAGCGCATGATACCCTGTAGGTCACTAGACTTACAGGGTTTTTTATTTCTAGGAAGCTAAGTTTTTTTGCATGGTCTAACACTAATGAATATGTATCTTATCACCATTTGATTTCGTAGACTAGCAAGCTAGCGCTACTCTAAAGCTTCTTATTTCTAAGTTATTTTTTGTGCTCTCCAAATGCACACAAATGAGCAGAACTAGAAACTTAGCTTAGTTTTTAAAGAGAAATTTAAGGCATGCAAGATGATTATTGTTCGCAATTAATGTGTCTTACAACTCTGCAATTCAACTATTTATTCGGACTAAGTATGTCAAATCAAAATTAAGATCATAAGGTCTTTTTTCTGTTGAGAAAAAATTAAATTTGTCATCTTTAATAAAATTCTTGACTAATAATTACATAAATCATGAGCAAAAAAGTAGCAATTAATGGATTCGGAAGAATCGGAAGGTTGACATTTAGAAATCTACTTAAGAATCCCGATATTGAAGTGGTTGCAATAAATGACCTAACTGACAATCATACCTTGGCCCACCTATTAAAGTATGACAGTGCGCAAGGGCCTTTCGATGGGACCGTTACTGCTACTGACGATGCACTTATTGTAAACGGTAAAGAAATTTTGGCCATGGCGGAAAGAAATCCAGCCGAACTTCCTTGGTCAGATTTAGGTGTTGATGTTGTCTTAGAGTGCACAGGTATTTTTAGAAATAAAGATAAGGCGTCTTTACACCTTGAGGCTGGAGCTAAGAAGGTTCTAATTTCAGCACCAGCTAAGGGAGATGGATTTAGATCAATAGTTCTAGGCGTAAATGACGACCAACTACAAGATGATGATAAACTAATATCAAATGCCTCGTGCACAACCAACTGTCTAGCACCTGTCGCAAAGATTGTGGTTGACAACTGGGGATTCGTTCAGGGATCTCTAACAACAACACATGCTTATACTTCTGATCAAAGAATGCAAGATGCACCACATGCTGACCTTAGAAGGGCAAGAGCAGCGGCATTTAATATTGTACCAACGTCTACAGGCGCCGCTATAGCTGTGGGTAAGGTGGTTCCAGAAGTTCAAGGAAAGATGTTCGCAATGGCACTTAGGGTCCCAGTTATTACGGGTTCTTTAATCGAATTAAACTTCATTACGGAGAAAGAGACAACTATAGAGGAAGTAAATGCAACTTTCAAGGCGCAAGCAGAAGGACCAATGAAAGGTATTCTGCAGTATTGCGATGATCCTATAGTTTCATCTGATATCGTGAGAAATACACACTCGTCTATTTTCGATTCAGGTCTGACGGATGTGAAAGGTAAGATGGTCAAGATTGTAAGTTGGTACGACAATGAAGCTGGATATTCTGCAAGATTGGCAGATCTAACAGCAAGAGTATAAAAAGAAATGCTTTTTCAGGTCCTAGGTAGTTGATGCCTAGGCACTTAACTTTTCTAAATATTTCAAGATGATGGATTTAGATTTCAATAAGAAGAAAGTGTTGGTTAGGGTGGATTTCAACGTGCCACTGAACGGACAATTTGAAATCACTGATGATACACGAATGCGTAAGGCATTACCAACCTTGAAATATATCTTGGATCATGGTGGTGCATTGATTCTGATGAGTCATCTAGGTAGGCCATGGAAGAAAAGAAAAGCAGATGGGACTATTGACGTTGAGAAGTTTACCTTGGAGCATCTCGTTCATCATCTAGAAGAGTTGCTCGGTGTCCATGTGCATTTCGCAAGTGATACCGCTGGTCATGATGCCACGACTAAAGCCTCTGAGCTAGAGCCTGGAGAAGTTCTACTTTTACAGAATACCAGGTTTCAACAAGAAGAGGGGAGTGGAGATGAAGCATTTGCTGAGAAGTTGGCAGGACTCGCTGATGTTTACGTGAATGATGCCTTTGGTACTGCTCATAGAGCACACGCATCAACTACCACTGTTGCCAAGTATTTTGATGCCAAGTCCAAAACTTTTGGCTATCTAATGGGAGCTGAAATCGAGAACGCAAGTAAGCTACTTGAAAGCCCAGATCATCCTGTTACTGCAATCATTGGAGGCGCAAAGGTGTCAGACAAAATTCAACTAATTGAAAAGATCACTGACTTCGCTGACCATATCCTCAT
>CAZMYK010000594.1:2378-3225 GCA_964570435.1 uncultured Saprospiraceae bacterium
GCGGGATGAGCTATACCTTCCTCAAAGCGAAAGGAGGATCAATAGGTAAGTCTCTGTTTGAAGAGGACTACGTGGACTTAGCCAAAGACTTACTCGAGAAATGTGAGGCCAAAGGTGTGAGTTTACATCTTCCAAAAGACTCAAAGATTGCCGATAATTTCGCCGATGATGCCAATACTAGGACGGTAGACAGCATGGAAATCCCGGAGGAGTGGATGGGTCTTGATATTGGACCTGAAGCGATCGAATCCTACGCAAAAACAATTCAAGAATCTAAGACAATTTTATGGAATGGACCGGTTGGCGTCTTCGAAATGGAAAGCTTCTCCAAGGGTACCTTCTCAGTCGCTCAGGCAGTAGCTGATTCTACACAGTCTGGAGCCTTTTCTTTAATTGGAGGTGGAGATTCAGTTTCGGCTATCAATAAGTCTGGGCTTGCTGATAAGGTAAGTTTCATTTCAACAGGTGGTGGAGCTATGTTAGAATTTCTAGAAGGAAAAGAACTCCCAGGCATCAAAGCTATTCAGCAATAAATGTCGTAAGCGCAACATTAAATTTTTGCTTAGAGACGTCTATAAGAGTTTATACGTGCTCCCCTCTAGTGCCTTTTTGCATTGAATCTCGCTTATTTTTCAAAAGTTCATCCCACCATCTATTTGATCTACTATATGAAAATCCTAGAGAAAGTAAAGAGTTAGACCAAAATGCTATTTGTTCTTCCATAGATACCTATTGGGCATTTATTGTTTTAATTAGACTTCTATTTAGTAATTATTGTTCTATTTTTACTTCCATAAACAGAATACTTAATGAGCAATATCCCATCAAACGAAATTCTAGACCGTCT
>CAZMYK010000595.1:0-3224 GCA_964570435.1 uncultured Saprospiraceae bacterium
TGTTCTGAAAACACAGCAATCATTTATGAAATTTCGGACGCAGACGGCAACCTTATAAGCTGTGGCATGGGCGATGCAAGTGGTGCATTCTTCCCTGCTGGACAAAACACTTTGACCTACAGAGTGCAGGATCAACCCCTTCTTCTGATCACTGAAATCAATCAAGAAGGCCCTGACATGATGGAGATTACTAATTTTGGTCCAGGAGGAGTCAACATTGAATGTTTGACCTTGACAAGGCTGGGGTCCATGAATGATTCTATTACAATACCTGGTGCACAAGTGCTGAATGCAGGTGACGTAGCGGTTTTTACTTTTCCAAATGACTTGATGGATAATGAAGCGGCTGGATATTCTATTTCTATTCAAGGTGCTATCTTAGATGCGGTTTCACTGAATGGCTTTCTGCAGGATGGTTTTACTGGATCACTTTTTGGAAGAGCATTTTATCGAAACACTATTTGTGATCATGATGATGTCACTGATTGGACAAGTGGATTTTGTATGACTAGCATGGGAATGCTTAATCCTGGATTGATGGCCTTCCCAAGTAACGGAGCGGTAACAGGACTACAATCAAGTCCACCAAGTATAGCCGAATGTTCTACCACTGTCACAGTAGAAGATCTCGAGACTCCTCAATGTGCGGAATACTTATTTACCAATTTCTTGGGTGGTGCTGGAGCTATAGAAAGTGTTGGCTGTGGTATGACTTCAAGTGATGTCGTAGTTAGTGGTCTTAGTACTACTGGCACAGTGGAGATTAATAATCTTGTGATTTCCCACCCTAATATGGGCGACTTGGCTGTTACCTTGATTAGCCCTGAAGGTACACGAGTAGAACTTTTTTCTGCGCTTTGTGCCGGAAATGCTAATTCCAATGTGAATCTGAGTGATTCATCAGCAACAAGTGTTGCTACAGCTCCTTGCGGACCTCTAGGAGCTGGCGGATGGTTTGCCCCCCAAGGTTTCTTAGGTGACTTCTATGGTGAAGACCCTAATGGAGCCTGGACTCTAGAGGTTGTCAATGGTGGAGTAGAAGTCGGAACCATCGACGGATGGCAACTAGACGTCCTTGAACTACTGCCATATTCACAAATGGACACAATACTTGATAACGATCCGGGCCTTTGTGGTGCTGAGTTTATGTGGTTGCATCCTGTCTTCCAGGACAACTGCCAATTCGGTACGATTACAGTGGCTTACACAACTGAAGATGCTAGTATCCTGCCTCCAGATGGGGTTGTGACAAGTGGAGCGGAAGAAACCCACTTCTTTGGAGTCGGTACTACAACAGTTACGTATACTTTGACAGATGCAAGTGGAAATGTAAATATGTGTAGCTTCGATGTCACTGTCAATGATGTAGACGATCCTACCATGCTGATTTGTCCTATGGACATCGTTATTGATCTTGAATCTGGAGAATGCTGTCGCTTGGTCAACTTTCCTTCTCCTAATGTCAATGATAACTGTGGTATCGATACCTTCTTCTACAGTACCGGAAATGGGGTTGACTTCTGTATCGGTGAAACAGAGGTGACATTGACCACGGTGGATGAAGCTGGAAACATGGAGACCTGTACGTTCACGGTCACAGTGAATGAATTTGACAATAATGGAAACCCTCCAACATTTGGCTGCTTTGGAAATATCAATCTAAGTCTGGGTAGATCCTGCATGGCTGAAATAACAGCTGACTTGATACTTACTGGCAGTGGCTATAGTTGCTTTGACCAATTCTGTGTAGTCGTGAAAGACGAATTAGGTAATATTATTCCTGATAATATTGTGACGCTAGAGCATGTAGGACAGCAGCTCACAATTGAAGTGATAGACTGCCTAGGTAATGGAAATAGTTGCTGGGGCTTCCTTAATGTGGAAGATAAGATCCAGCCGGCGCTTGAATGTCCAAGAGATACTCTTCTAGAGTGTATTACAGACATCAGGGATACTTCTATAACTGGATCTGCATTGATTCTTTCTTGCGAGACAGACTTCGTTCTAGACTTTGCAGATGTTGTAACAGACCTTGGAGAATGCAGTGATCCAAGATACAGTGTGCTAAGGACGTGGTCGATCATTAATTCAGAAGGTGGAACGGCTGCATGTACTCAGAATATTACCCTGCTACCATTCGATGTCACTACCATAGAATGGCCAGATGATTATAGAGGGGCAGATAAGTTATCTTGCTCTGATGTTGCGGAGAACCCTGTGCTCACACAACCAGATTCTACAGGTTATCCTACAATTGCGGGAAGGCCAATATTTGGTGACCACTTCTGCGATGTATTTGTAGGCTTTTGGGATGAACAATTAATCGATGCGAATTGTGCATCTGGCTACTCGATTCTAAGACACTGGATTATTCAGAATGAATGCCTACCAATTGATGGCGTAAGTAATCCAACAAGGCATGTCCAGAATATAATTGTCCAGGACTTTACACCTCCAATTCTAAGTGCCTTTGAAGATGTAACTCTTTCTACCGGCCTTTGGGGATGTCAAGCCTCTTATGCATTACCTATACCAAGTGTAACCGACAATTGCAGTGCAGCTGAGAATATTACTTTCTCATACAGCACCTTAGGAGCAATCATTAGAGACGATGTGATATTTGTCAATAAACCGATCCTAGGAAATGAAGTCGAAGTGACTGTTTTTGCAACTGATGAATGTAAGAACTTTGCATCTACTCAATTTACAATAACCGTAATTGATGACACCCCACCAGTTGTGGTCGCGGATCAAAATACGGTAGTTGGTCTAGGGATAGAAGGACAGGCTAAGATTAGGGCCATAGACTTTGACGACGGATCCTTTGATGGCTGCGGACCTGTAAGTTATGCAGTTCGTAGAGTGGATGGAGGTGGAGAATGTCCGATCTTTGATGAAGACCTACCAGACGGAGATGACAATGAAGAACTGAATGATTTTGTTTTCTTCTGTTGCAGCGATGTGGGTATGGACAGTATTATGGTCCAATTTCAAGTGTGTGATGATGCCAATCAAGATGGAATATTTGGGGGGTCTGAAGACTATTGTAATAGTGCTATGGTATTTGTCGAAGTACAAGACAAGCTTCCCCCTGTGATCGAATGTCCTGACAACCTAGTTATTTCTTGCATTGACTTTTTCGCAATTGACCTAGAGGACTTTGCACAGTTAGACTCAATGTTTGGTTCTGCACAAGCTTCTTCAACCTGTACGGTAGAACTTTC
>CAZMYK010000596.1:0-1065 GCA_964570435.1 uncultured Saprospiraceae bacterium
TAATCAAGTATGGCGGGAATGTTAATATTGACTATGCCACGATCAGCGGATATGATGGGAACCAAGTTGCTGCCCTTTATGCAGATAATTTTCGATGCACGGGAGAGGTCTTTTGTGGACCCGTTCTCATCAACCCGCTCGATATTAAAATTCGAAATTCTGTAGTTTCGGGACAAAGCTCTGATGAATTGGTGATCGTTGACGCAACATTTGGCGCAGAGAATGGGGTATTGACTTATGGCTTAGAGAATTGCGCTCTAAGAATTGACACCCTGTTGAACGTATTTCCTAATTTCTTTGATCAATGCAACGACTGCTTTACCATTAATGCAAGTGATAATCTTTTTGCAGACCAAGATGCCAAAGATTTTCATCCAGATACACTTTCACAGTTGGAGATGATGGCAAGACCGCTTCCTGGATTGAATTTGGACTTAGAAGGTAATTTGAGGGACGCCGAAAAACCTGATGTAGGTTGTTATGAATACAGTCTATAGGGGCATCTTTGCTATTGCCCTTTCGGCCATTTCCCGGAGGCCAGTCTGGTACAAGGCACCATCATGCCGCTCTAAAATACGGCCTTTCTGATCTAGAATTAAGAGCGTAGGAAATCCCCCAACGCCATACATCACTCCCAAATTGGGGCCATTGTGCTTTTCTCCGTCAACCTTGTAGTTTACAAATTTAGACTTCATGTACTTTGTAAATTCTGCATCTGAGAAGACATCTTCATCCATGAGCTTGCAAGGTGTGCACCAATCAGCATAGATGTCTACGAAGACCAGCTTGTTCTCATTGACCGCTAGATCCACAACACTCATAAGAGTGACCGAACTGTTGTGCCTGAAATTCATCTTGTCTTGTACGGGAACAACCTTGCTTTCTGAAACACCTTTTGTAGCTTTACAAGCTGTCAAGCAAGGAATTAGACAAAGCATGAAGTAGGTAAGGTATCTTCTCATATTACATAGGACAACAGAACTGTAACGGAACCGCTATGCAGTATCGTACAATTATTATTCCTCTTTTAGGAATTTTCTAAGATAAGTATATTTTTTTCGCAAG
>CAZMYK010000596.1:1075-3219 GCA_964570435.1 uncultured Saprospiraceae bacterium
GGCCTGTGCGTTTGCTTTAGCTATCGCAAGACCAACAGGTCCGTCTTTGTAACCTCTCTTGAAATAGTAGGACTTGAGGAAGCGAAAAGCAGGTGAGAATTGTTTGAGGATGCTTACTTTTTTTCCATTTTGCATTAGCTCTTGTGCCCCTAATCTTGCATAGTGGTCTAACTTCTCTTGGAGATCTTGAATGCTATCATAGGAATAATGAAGTAGATTTCCTGGAAGAATGCATTTTTGTGCCGAACTATCTATTTCTAGTTCTTCGTGGACATTTTTTTTGTTCCACTTCGCATGAGATCGGTTGTACAACCGATATTTGATGTCAGGATTCCAAGCACCGAAGTAAATTGGCTTAGTCCCTATATGGTTTAGGCGATGAAAGCCATAAACTGTAGTTTTTACAAGCTCAATGCTGGCAATTTTTTGAATCAATTCCTCGCTGCATCGTTCGTCAGCATCAATGCTTAAGATCCAGTCTTCTCTTGCATTTTCTGCCCCAAGATTCTTTGCCGCCCCGTATCCGTTCCACTTGTGTTCGACTATTCTTGCACCTTCCAAGCTTGCAATCTGAATCGTCATATCTGTACTTCCGCTATCCACCACTACAACATCATCACTAAGCTTCCTACACTGACGAAGACAGTCCCTGATGTTCTTTTCCTCGTTTCGTGTGATGACTACGACTGAGATCCTATTTTGCGACATGGGCATAGGCTACAAAATAAGGATTTCTGAGTACCTGCTTATTGTACTTAAGAGGCAATCCACTTTCTTGGTCTATTACTTTTCCTCCTGCTTCTTCAAGAATAATCTGTGCTGCGGCGGTATCCCATTCCATGGTAGGAGCAAGGCGTGGATACAATTCCGCTCCACCTGAAGCTAGAATCAGAAACTTTAGCGAACTTCCCTTTGCTACTAACCGTGGGTGGTCTAGATTGTCCACAAATTCCTGTGTTGGTTCATTGAGGTGTGAGCGTGAGCAGACAACACCTAAATCTGAATCGGTCATGGAAAAAGTGTTGGCGAAGAGTGTTTTCTTATCATCCCCATTAATGTGAATGGCACCCTTGCCCTTAAATGCATAGTAAAGATCATTACTTACTGGGGTATAGACTATTCCTGCAAGTACTTCAGAATTTTTGATCAAAGCTATGTTAACTGTGAATTCTCCATTTCTCTTTATGAATTCCTTTGTACCGTCCAAGGGATCTACCAACCAAAAGTAGTCAAACGACTCCCTGACAGAATAAGGGACCTCTTTATTCTCTTCGCTTACTATGGGAATGTCAGGAAACAATCTTAGGAGACCTTCACAAATAACTTGGTTCGCCGCCTGATCTGCCTTAGTCAGTGGTGACTCATCACTCTTTAATTCGACTCCTAGGTCATCTGAATCGTAGATGCCAATAATTGCATCACCTGCTTCAACTGCGATTTTCAATAGATCCTCAAGATTATCCTCCCAATTCATTTCTTATTATTTACATTTGCCAGCTCGCAAAGGTATAAATATATGGCAATGGGTAAAATCTTAGTGACCGGAGGAGTTGGATATATAGGATCACATACTGTCGTTGACTTGATTGAAAACGGATATGATATTATTTCAATTGATAATCTTATCAATTCTAAGCTTGAGGCACTTGAAGGAATCAAAAAGATTACTGGGATTAACGTTAAGAATTACCAAGTGGATCTCTGTGATACCAAAGCCGTAGCAGAAGTTTTCTCAGAGCATCCTGACATATCTGGAGTAATTCACTTTGCCGCGTTGAAGGCTGTTGGTGAGTCCGTCGAAAAGCCCGTGATGTACTTTAGAAATAATATCAATGGCTTAATCAATTTGATAGATGCTTGTAATAAATCAAATGTCAAGAATTTCATATTTTCCTCTTCTTGCACAGTCTATGGCAATGTAGATCAACTTCCATGCGTGGAGTCTTCGCCTATTAAGGAAGCTGAGTCACCCTACGGAAGAACAAAGCAGATTAGCGAGATGATCATTGAAGATAGCTTTAAGAATACTGAAATTAAGGCCATCCTCTTGAGGTACTTCAACCCAGCGGGTGCGCATGAAAGCAACATGATCGGTGAAGATTCTAAGAAAGTCGCTCTTAATTTGGTGCCTGTCATTACCGAAA
>CAZMYK010000597.1:0-3201 GCA_964570435.1 uncultured Saprospiraceae bacterium
CTTGCTTGCAATTGAGCAGTTCAAGGAATTAGACCAGTCCGCTGTGCTTGAATATGGCTTAGGAATCGGACTTATGATGGAAAATGCTGGTTATCATTTGGCTAGGGTGATTGCTTCCCGATTTGACAAAGGCTCAAAAATTGTCGTAGGAATTGGCAATGGCAACAATGGAGGAGGTGGGTTAGTGGCTGCGAGACGCTTGCTTAGCTGGGGATATCGAGTCCACCTTGATGTCTGGACATCGATAGACAAAGCCTTGCCTAGTAGTCAGTTAGAACGTGCAATTTCTTTTGGGGCAAGCGTTGAATCGGTGGAAGATGCTAATGTGTGGGTTGATGCCTACCTAGGCTTTTCACAAAGGCTACCCCTCCCCGACGAACTACTTGAAAGGGTACAAAATTCCAGGAATTTTAATGGATTCAAGATTTCTTTAGATATTCCACTTGGATTTGTTGATGGTGAAGAGACTAGCGTTTTTGAAGCTGACCTGGTGCTAAGTCTAGCTGCACCGAAGAAAGAACTTCTAAAACTTGGTAAGACTCAGATTCTTGTCGCTGACTTGGGGATTCCGGGAGAACTTTATAAAAAGTTTGGCAAGACGATCCTGCCCTTTGAAAGATCTGGAATTATAGAAGTGCGAAATCCTATCTACGGTCATCAGAATGTGAGCGGAATCAATGACTTGCATGATAAAACCCTTGCAAAGTTAAAAACAGGAGGCTCTCTAGTTGACTTTATACAGTCTTACGCAGCAGATTTGAGAGAAGGATTCCTTGCAAATGTACCTGCCGTTGCTACAGAACTATCAAACTATTATGGTCCAATGCTTGGTATGAAGGAAAAAGAAATTTTTCGTTTCGAACTTTCGCAAGTGGACTATCTTAATGCAGCAGCAGCTTGTCATGGTTTTGCAGACTTTTCTGCAATCCGTGACACTAAGATCAATACTGACTTTGAGAAAGCTGTTGACTACCTGTTGGAAGGTGACTACTATAGACTAAGCCGCCTTTTGCAAAAGGAACCTAGCCTTCTTTCTAAGAATTCTCAGTTTGGCCATAGAGCACAATTAATCCACTATTGTTCTTCCAATGTTGTCGAGATGTACAGGCAGGTGGTGCCACTGAATCTAGTAGAAATGATCCAACTATTAATTGAAAACGGGGTTGATATGATGTCTAAGATCAAGGTCTATGGAGGAAGCTATGACTTTGCAGCATTATTTGCGACCAGTGCCCATCCAAGAGCCGCTGGGATCTACAATGAGGTAGCTGAGTTAATTTCTGCGTTTGCACCTTCGGAAATATGAAAGAAAAGAAGATTGAAATAGAAAAACTCAAGCTACCTGACTTTGCAGCTGCAAATGTTGATAAGTTCACGAGTATAGATTGTCCATCGTGTTCAGATAAGGTTAATGTAGATGATGTAGAGCTGCAGAATAAGCTTGGAAAGTGCAAGGCCTGCAATGTAGTGTTTAGCATTGATCCACAAATCGATGATTTACTGACAAAAAGTAGAACTAAGGAAAGAGTGGATAGACCTGCAGGCGTTGAATCGTTCGAATTTCGAGATGAGCTTGAGATTGAACTTGATCAGCCCCTTCCAATGTGGGATATAGTAGTATTGACACTCTTACCCTTTGTCGTTATTTTTTCCTTCGCTTCCTATTTTAAGGATGACTACCCTGTTGCCCTGATGATCGCCTCTGCAGCTGCACTAATTATGACCAAGAGCATCATTCGCTTGATACAGAAAAAGCGATACAAGATCGCAATCAATATCAAGCAAGATCAAATAGTCATTGCAAAGCAACCCAACGGTTATGCAAAGCAACGGACCTATGAGGTGAGTGAAATAGAACAAGCCTATGTTGGCATGTCTTCAAATGGTGGACATGCTTTGTACTTTGTCCTAAATAAAGAGGAGGGACAAGTTAGACAAAAGGTAGTAGATCGAATCATGAATCCCTTCCAAGTCAAATTTGTCGAACAGGAGTTAGAGAACTATCTAGGTATAGCAGATCGTAAGGTACCGGGTGAAATTTAGGAGGCTGTCAGGGTTAGATCTGCAAATGCAATCGCGGTGATAGCCTCGACTACGACAGGAGCTCTCAAAGCAATACAGACATCGTGTCTTCCGACAATAACTAGCTCTTCTACCTCCCCAGATTCAAGATTGACCGTTTTCTGTGCCTTGTGAATAGAGGATGTCGGCTTAATTGCTACATTGAAGTAGAAGTCATTGCCGTTCGTGATGCCACCATTAATCCCAGCTGCATTATTCGTTTCCGTTTTACCAGAATCATCCAGGAAGTTATCATTGTGCTCGATCCCGGTCATCTTTGCAGCTCCAAAACCTGATCCGAACTCCACTCCCTTTGTTGCGGGAATTGCAAAAACCAAGTGAGCCACTAGGGATTCCACAGAATCAAAGAAGGGTTCTCCTAGTCCAATCGGCACATTGCTAGCTGTACTCTGGATAATACCTCCGATAGAATTTTGCTCTTCTATGGCCTTGTCAACTGCAGCATTAATATCGGAATTGCCGCCTGCCTCGATCAATTCCGCATGAAAGTCTATTGTCGAGGCAATTTTTTTGGCTACAACCCCCGCAGCAACAAGTCCTAGGGTAAGTCTCCCAGAAAAATGGCCTCCTCCTCTGTAATCTTGGAAACCCTTGTACTTCTTGTGGGCAACAAAATCGGAATGGCCAGGACGGGGTTGCTTGACCAAGTTGGAATAGTCTTTAGACCTAGTGTTCTGGTTTTCAAAAAAGATCAAAAGTGGTGCACCTGTTGTATAGCCATTGAAGACGCCGCTTTTCAAATGGGGGAGGTCCTTTTCAATCCTCGGTGTGGTTCCCTTAGCACCTGCCTGCCTTCTCTTCAGATCGGGTAGGAAGTCTTCAACGCTTATGGCAATCCCTGGGGGGACTCCATCTAGCAATATTCCACATCCTTCTCCATGTGATTCACCGAAGATTTCTAGTCTATAATTATTTCCGAAACTGTTCATTCTATTGTTCTGGTTAACTATTTCTTGATTCGCTCAATAGCGAAACTTTAATTTTTTTGTACAACTTTTCTGCAATGCCTTTCTACACTAATTCACTTCTAAGTTTCAATGTTTTTCTAACATTCGAATACAGACCTTCTGCTTCTTGATAACTTAGTGTTTGTTGACCATCCGAAAATGCCTGTTCAGG
>CAZMYK010000598.1:0-3197 GCA_964570435.1 uncultured Saprospiraceae bacterium
GTAGATCGCCAAGTAGTCCCTCAAGCTACGCTGTCAATAGAACACTACAATAGGATTTTCAGAATGCTGAATAAGGGGATCCCGGTCTCGCTAAGCATTGATATGGAAGCAAACTACACCAATCCTGATCAGATGGAGCACAATATCATTGCAGAAATTCCAGGTACAGATCTTAAGGATGAAGTCGTCATGTTCGGTGCCCACTTTGATTCGTGGCACACAGGAACTGGAGCCACTGACAATGGAGCTGGGTCTGCAGTAATGATGGAAGTGGCTAGGATACTTCTGCAGACGATTGTAGAAACTGGTATCCAACCTAGGAGGACTCTGAGGCTAGCGCTGTGGACAGGCGAAGAACAAGGCTTATTTGGTTCAAGAGGCTATGTAGGAGAGCACTTTGCAGATTTTCCTCCTAACAGCTATACTCCTCAATCCATAAAGCCTGATCAAAAAACTGTCTCTGCCTACTACAATCTTGACAATGGAACTGGGAAGGTGAGGGGAATATATACACAGGGGAATCAGGATGTGGTATCAATTTTCAGAGACTGGTTTTCTGACTTCGAAGACATGGAAACGGGGACCATCACTCTAGATAATACTGGAGGTACGGACCACCTACCCTTTGACGCAGTGGGAATTCCTGGCTTCCAATTCATCCAGGATCCTATGGCCTATTTCAGCAGGACCCACCATAGTAATATGGATAACTTAGACCATCTTTCTGGGGAAGACCTGAGTCAAGCAGCAACTATCATAGCTGCCTTTGTATGGAAAACTTCGCAACGAGATAAGATGTTGCCTAGGAAGGAACTGGATGATGATCTCAAAGCAGGAAGTAAGTAAAGTCTATGTCTTTAGCATTTCTAATAGTAGTCGCATACCAAGCTTATTGTTTTTATCACATACATAAGCACAAAGAAAAGGCCTATTGGTATATCATCATTCTCTTCTTCCCTTTTATCGGAGGTCTCGTCTACTTTATCCGAAGAGCTAGTCGGCAGGATAGTAACTTTAGTATTGGAGAGCATGAGGTAAAACCTACTTTTTCTGTTTCGAAAATTAAACAGTTAGAACAACAAGTGGAAATTGCCGATACTGTGACCAACAAGATTGTACTTGCAGACGCCTATGTGCAGAAGGGAGATTTTAGCAAGGCAATTGAAATATACCTTTCTTGTTTTAATAAGTTTACCGAAGATGATGAAGAACTAAATGAGAAACTGCTTGCTGCCTACTACCTCAATAATGACTTTGTTAATACTATCGCATTTGGCAAGAAGTTAGAAGGATATAGGTTTTTCAAGGACTCCAAAGAAAAGGCTTACTATGCATGGTCGTACTTCGAGCTGAAGGATGATGAAAACGCAGAGAAAATTTTTGAGGAATTAAATGTCGCTAATTCCAATCACTACCATCGTTTGGAATTTGCCAAATTTCTAATTGAAGTTGATCGTCATGAGGAAGCGGAAGTGCTTCTAGATGAAATGCAGTCAGAGATGAAGGAGATGGATGTCTATGAGAAAAAGGGGCTAAGGGACATTAGACGTGAGATGAAATTAGTTAAGGAGAAGATCTTGGGTTAGTTCTAAATGCGGCTTCTAATGGTGAGGTATAAATCCTAAGATTGGTTAGCACGAAAGTCTAAGAATCTGCCGGCGCTCTTGCTTTGTACCAGTTTTATAAAAATGGACGTCCAAATCCTTGACTAATGGTAAAGGCCACTCATATCGATTTCGTTGAATTACCAATAAAGTCGAAGGAGCTCGCAGCCTAAACTTTGTCTACGACCAACTTGTACTTCGGATCTTCAATCACATTGACATCAATAATCGCATCCGCATTCTCAAGTAAGCGGCGGGAGTCCTTGCTTAAGTGGCGAAGATGTACTTTTTTTCCAACCTTCGAGTAGCGCTCAGTAATCTTATTCAATGCCTCAATAGCAGACATATCCACAACCCTGCTTTCCGCAAAGTCAATGATAACCTCATCAGGATCATTTAATACATCGAACTTCTCATTAAACACCGTGATCGATCCAAAGAAAAGTGGTCCATAGATTTCATAGTGCTTGACGCCTTCTTCATCAACGTATTTACGAGCTCTAATTCTTTTTGCATTCTCCCAAGCGTATCCGAGGGCCGAAATAATTACACCCAGGACAACAGCTACAGCCAAGTTGTGGGTAACTGCAGTTATCAAGGTGACTAAAACCATCACCACAATATCAGTAGTAGGCATCTTGCCAAATGTTTTGAAACTAGCCCACTCGAAAGTGCCGATCGCGACCATAAACATTAGCCCAACCAAGGCGGCCATTGGCAAACGCTCGATAAGACTTGCACCGAACATGATGAAGACTAAGAGCATTACAGCCGCAGTTATGCCTGACAGTCTTGCCCTAGCACCGGCTGAAGTGTTGATTAGTGACTGTCCGATCATTGCACAACCGCCCATCCCTGAAAGGAAGCCTGACAATATATTTGCTGTTCCTTGCGCTATGCACTCCTTATTTCCACGACCACGTGTCTCCGTTATCTCATCGATTATATTCAATGTCAGCAGACTTTCGATCAGACCCACGCCTGCTACAATAGCTGCGTAGGGAAAGACGATTGCCAAGGACTTAAACGTAAAGGGAATTTGTGGGATTGACAAGGGAGGAAAACCTCCGTTCATATCCTCACCCCTCATTATGTCTTTCACGGTCAAGGTATCTATTCCACCAAATATGACAATGCACGCAACTACTAAAATTGCCACCAAGGCCGATGGAACAGCCTTTGAAATTTTCGGTAGTCCCCAAATGATTAACATCGTTAGCAGCGTAAGTCCGAGCATAGTCAAGAAGGGACCAGTATCTAGGATCTTCTTACTACCATCAGCCGCCTCTTGCATGAAATTTGGAAACTGTGCCATAAAGATGATGATGGCAAGTCCATTGACAAAGCCAAACATTACGGGGTGTGGCACCAAACGAATAAACTTACCAAGACGTAAAAAGCCAGCCGTAATCTGCAGCAAACCAGCAATAATTACTGTAGCAAAAACATAGTGAAGAATTCCATCGGCTTCTATGCCAGGAAATGTTTCCTTTAGTTCAAGAACTAGACCAATAAAGACAACCGCAACCGCACCAGTGGCTCCGGAAATCATACCAGGTCTTCCTCCCAAAATTGCAGTCACAATGCAAAGAA
>CAZMYK010000599.1:0-3195 GCA_964570435.1 uncultured Saprospiraceae bacterium
GTAGTGGGAAGGCTCACAACATAGTAGCCTTAGAAGATTCTGACCATATTATAGTGGTCGGCGCTCGTGGAACGGGTGGTTGCAGCGGGGGGCTAATTTTCATAGATGTTTCTGATCCATCAGACATGAAACGCGATGGCTGCTTCAGTGCTGATGGATATACCCATGATGCAGTATGTTTCACCTACAGAGGACCTGATACAGAACATGCTGGCAAGAGAATATGCATTGCCTCCAATGAAGATTCTCAGACCATCATAGATGTCTCAGACACACAAAACCCCATTCAGATCTCTAGAACGGAATACCCTTTGTCCAACTATACACACCAAGGATGGATAACCGATGATCACAAGTACCTGCTATTTGATGATGAACTCGATGAAAGAAATTTAGGTGAAAATACAAGAACCTTTGTGATGGATATGTCTGACCTCGATATGCCAAGTATTGAAAATCCTTACCAGGCTACTTTCAAGGCCATTGACCACAACATCTACATCCAGGGACAATATGCCTACCAAGCAAATTACAGGGCAGGCTTCCGAATGCTAGATATCCGGAATGTTTCCACTGCCAACTTAAGCGAAGTAGCCTACTTCGACACCTACCCTGCCAATGACAATGCTTCATTCAACAGTGCGTGGAGCGTATATCCCTATTTCGAAAGTGGCAATGTCCTTATTAGTGACATAGAAAAGGGCCTCTTTATAGTTAAACCAAGGATCCCACACTTTTATATTTCTTCTCCACCACAGGCCTCCTTTGCGCTGCCTGGCGAAAACGTGGTCTTCGATATTGATCTAACTTCCTTAGAAGGTTACTCTGATAATGTCGAACTTAGTGTGGAACATTCAATTCCTGGAGTAAGTATTGATTTTGCAAGTAGTTCAATACCACCTAATGGGACCACAACCTTGACTGTAAGTAACACTGGCAGTTTGGATGGGGCCTACCACATTCTACTCATGGGTCGCGGTCCAATGGACAATGTAGTTCATGACTACAGCCTTAGCTTTCAAGTCAATCCAGTGGTTTTCGTTAATCAAGCCTCTGTTGGTGGCGATGGTCGAACTTGGGCTTCCGCCTATAATTCTCTTTCAGCTGCCCTTGATGCTATACCTGAATCTGGTGCTGAAATATGGCTAGCTCAAGGCACCTACTTTCCAACCTCTTCTTTGGATCGAAGTGCCACTTTTTCCATCCAAGACAATGTGACTTTGCTAGGTGGTTTCCTTGGTAGCGAAGGCTCTTCCTTGCAGAGAAACCCATCAGCTAATCCCACGATTCTCAGTGGCAACATTGGTGACCTAGGAAGTGAAACTGACAACTCCTATCATGTGATTACTACAAGTGGATTTCGATCAGAGTGCACGATCGATGGTCTCCAAATCCAAGATGGAAACGCCAATGCCATAGGGAATTCCACGGGTGGTGGCCTGCTAAGCGGGAATTTCAAAACAGTAGTGCGAAATTGTACTTTCAGAAACAACTTCGCTGCAAGCGGCAGTGCCATCTACAACTCAGCATCAAAGCTTGAAATGGAAGCCAATGAAATCATTGGTACACACCCTGAAATGATAACTAGCGAAGCCTCCTTGATTAGTATCGAAGGAGTAGTAAAATTGAAAAAGGATTAAGAATTCTAAGTCAAAGAGGAAATGTTCTTAGTTTCACCACAACACGTTACTAATATTGGCTCACGAAACGCACCTCAGTAAAGTCGCAATCTGAACAATATCTGACTTCGACATAGTAGATAAATCGATCATTATTAATCTGCTCAAGTCCTTTCTTCGATGGCACCTGCTTGGAGAACTTTTCATAGGTGCCTAAACTTGTTTCACCACCATTCACTTCTATGAGCAGCTCTGCATCACCCCCTTTATCGGTCTTGCTAAGTCTATAAATTCTGAGGCTTGCTGATGGTCCTTCGGAATTATTATCAAGAAAATGACCTGCGACTTCTTTAATTATAGCTCCTTGTTTAAAGTGGAGACCCTTGCGAGCAACAATTAGCTCACCATTATTCTCAAAGCTGGCGAAGTCGAATTTATTTAAGGCAAGGATCACCTCTTCCGTGATATTCTGATCTGAATCAAAGCTTGGAGACAGCGGTGTCCCTGTGCTGATTCTGCCATCACCATCAATCGTAAGATTCTGTACGCTGCCATTTGCTAGATCATTAATAAAGACCTCTGAGTTCAGATCTAGGTCTCCTTGAACCTCCAGTTCATTTTCGACAATGACTTTAGCCGGCAGGTTTACTGGCGCGTCACCAAACATTACATCGCTTGCTGAGTAAAATGCTTCATTAGAATCCTCTCTTTGCCAAACGCTGTAGATTACATGGTGTCCTGTCCTTGATGGCAGGACCACATCGATATCATCAAATGTGGAAGGTAACCTTGGTGGTGTTTCCTCCAAAAGTTCCAACTTCCCCCAAGACAAGGGCTGGTCTGGTGACCAATCGGAAGTTGTTATGTATACCCTGTAGTAGGCTGTTGCATGGGGAGCTGTATTGGTCCATGTGACCGTAAAGGCACCGCTCTCTACAGGAGTGGTAATCCAATCGTCCCTTACTTGGTCTAGTCCACCATAGAGCGAGGGATTTCCCCCACTAGCCAATTGACCATCAGGAACAACATCGGTGTGATTGCCATTTGCATCACCTTGTCGAACAGCATTCCAATCATATAAGTGTTGGGTACCTGAAATATTAACTGATTCGGTACATGCTGGGCTATCAGGGCTTTCTGGGTTTTCTAAGAAGCAAATATAGACCCTGCTTGGCGGAGAAGTAACAGTCCCATGCCCATTGATGGGTTGGATATTTAGGAATATTGAAAGTAATGTAATGGTAAAGATGTTCCTGGTGCTCAGTACATGTAGCATAAAGTTGAATTTTTCCAATGAAATAATCGTGAAAATCAATTTATGTAAAAACAATCCGAAGCTCTTTAAATCAGATATATATGTCTCCAAGGATTACCTGTAAACTGGTGAATTGTCGGCTTAGTACATGATGGAATCGATTGCGTGGGAGCCTCCTGTATAATCATTTTGGGTGAACCCGAATAAAAGATCGAAGTACTTAAAAATAGAAAAAGCCTCTATCAAAAATGATAAAGGCTTTTCTAATTGTGGTGCCTCCAGGAATCGAACCAGGGACACATGGATTTTCAGTCCATTGCT
>CAZMYK010000600.1:0-3192 GCA_964570435.1 uncultured Saprospiraceae bacterium
CAGCATGTATGTATGAGATTTCCTTTAGCTTCAACGCTCCTTCAAGTGCAACTGGATGCATAATTCCTCTTCCTAAGTAGATTGCACTTTTGAATTGTGAGAGGTGACGTCCCATTACATCCAAGTTGTCACAATCTTTTACCGTCTTCTTAATGAGATCAGGCAGCTTCGCTAGTTCTTGTGAAAGTGTGTTCGCCAACTCAGATCCTTGGTCATCAAGTAAACTAATGACCAGTTTACACAAGCTTGCCACCTGATTCGTATAGGCCTTAGTTGAAGCCACTCCTATTTCTGGGCCAGCATGCAAGTAGGTCACTTTGTCCACTAAGCGTGCAATAGAGCTATTTCTTACATTTACAAGAGCGTAAGTCGAACATCCAGCCTCTTTTGCAAGTTCTAACGCGGCAATGGTATCGGCAGTTTCACCTGATTGTGATATCCCTATTACCAGGTCCGTTGATTTTAAGATCGGGTCACTGTATCTGAATTCCGAGGCATATTCCACTTCAACATTAATTCTGGCATACTTTTCAATGATCCTTTCCGCGATCATTCCACTGTGTAAGGAAGTTCCGCAAGCGACAACAATTATTCTATGGATGTCTGAGGCACTTGGAAAATCTTGGACTGTATCAAGCAAGCGTTCCACTGCAAGAGCTTGTTCTTCGATCTCCTTGTGCATATAACTATTGTAGTTTCCAAGCTCTTGCTCATAAGCAAGTTGGTCTACTTCACGCACCTCCTGTTGTATCCTATGCAGTTCTAAATCATAGAACTTATATTGACCTCCATCATTCATTTCCACTACCACATCATCCTCTACATAGACCACTTCCTCAACATATGCTGCAAGAGGGATCACATCTGAAGATACCAGACATTCCTTTTCTCCGATTCCTAGAACCAATGGACTCTGCCTCCTTGCTGCCCAAAGTTTGTAGGGAGTGTTAAGGTCAAATAGTACCACTGCGAAACTTCCTTCCACGTCCTGAAGGGCCCTAGAAAAGGCCAAGAGGGTAGAAATTTTATATCTCGTCTGGTACCAATCAATTAGTTGCACGAGGACTTCTGTATCCGTGTCGCTCTGAAATTCATAGTCATGTTCTTGCAACATTTTCTTGATGCCTGCGTGGTTCTCAATGATGCCATTATGAACTATGGTATACCTGCCTGAATGCGACTTATGAGGATGCGAATTAATATCGGACGGCTCTCCGTGAGTGGCCCACCTTGTATGACCTAGACCGATATTTCCATCGGTCTTTTTTTCCAAGGCAAAGGCTTCTAGTGCCGATACCTTTCCTTGCTTCTTTAAGACACTAAGACTGCCATTCATTAAGGCAACTCCTGCTGAGTCATAGCCTCGGTATTCTAGTTTTTTGAGTCCATTTAGTAATATTGGGTAAGCTTCTTTTTTGCCAATGTAGGCCATGATTCCGCACATAAGTTTATTTTTTTGTGTTATTAATTTACTTGATTTGATACCTCAATAGTCTTTTCACACGTGAAAGCAATTCAGATGAAATAAATGGCTTAACCATGTAGTCATCGATCCCCATTTCAAAAGCATGGGCGACTGTATCTTCCATTCCCATCGCGGAAAGGATGATAATCTTGGTATATTTTTGCTCTGTTTCTCTAATGTGTTCGATGAGTTCAAGACCAGAAAGGAAGGGCATCATAATGTCTGAAAGCACGAAACTAGGTTGCTCCTTTTCAAAGATATCCTTTGCCTGCATGCCATCTACTGCGCATAATACCTCGAATGGTGTCTGCGAAAAAGCGTAGGCAAGTGATTTTAGGATTAGTGGATTGTCTTCGGCTATCAAAATGCTCATCTCATTTGTATTTGACTACAAGATGGGACATTGTTCAGCCTAGCGAAGGAGGTTTTCGATTTTTGGTTGGAATCTTTCTGTTTTTGGTATTTCCTTACAGAATATTAATAGATTTTAATAAGACAGGCTTGTATGCTCTGCTGATTGGGATGACGTTTTTGTCAATGACAAGGGTGTTGTCTTCTATGTCTTTAATCTGGTCCAGATTAACAATGTAGGACCGATGAACCTTAATAAATCTGGGATGTTGGATTCTTGCGTCGATAGATTTCATACTTCCATGGATGAGATGATTCCCTTGCTTAGTAATGACCTTGATATAGTCTCCAACATTTTCAAAGTACAAAATGGACTCGTAGGGTATGCGGATGTACCTGCCTTCAGATCTCAAATACACCTCGTTTCTTGCACTTGCTGTGGCAATTGCATGCAGTTGGTCTTGCCTTTTGATGGCTTTTTCGACTCCCTTTAAGAATCTAGCCTGGGTAATTGGCTTCTTAAGAAAGTCTGTGATATCATGCTCAAAGGCTTCAAATGCATATTCCTTATTGCCGGTGGTAAAGATCACTTGCGGTGAGATTGTCATAGAAGCCAGCATTTCTATTCCAGACATACCAGGCATTTCAATGTCCAGAAAGATTAGATCTACCTCTTTCTCTTCCATTGCGGATAAGGCCTCTTTCGCATTTTCATAGGACCCTTCTACTTGCAATCGATCACTTTTCTTGCAAAGGTTTTCAAGAGACTTCCTTGCCATTTTCTCATCTTCAATAATAAGACATGTCAGTTTTTCTGCCATCGAGCTAATCTTTGTATTTCATTTAATAAGATGGGCCGCTTTTCATGAAGGCTCTCACTGAAATTCGCGAACCATTCTTTGATCTCATCTCCAGATAAACCCTTAATCACAGGTTCAACGGATTCAATTTTCTTGGACAAGCTACCAAGACCTACCATTGTAAAAGTAGGTTTAATTCTATGTAACTGAGATTTAATCGCATCCAGATTTTCTTCATGCACAGCATCGGAGATTAGCAACATCTCATCATCGACTATTTCTTCAAATGTGGTGAACATATCTAAAGCATATTCAAGGTCACTACCATACGCTTCGATCAGGTATTCCTGATCAAGGCTAGTTGAAAATAGGAAATCACTTGTCTTCTTGTTTTTTGTAAATTCAGGCTTCAGATACTTTCTGAGCAAGTCCAAAAGTTGATCAGGGGTGAAAGGTTTAGAAAGAAAATCTGTCATTCCTGCCTTTAGCGCCAACTTCTTTTTACTAAGGAAGGTGGAAGCAGTCAGTGCAACTATGGGCACTTTTGAATTACCGTCTGTAGAGCTTCGAATGGTT
>CAZMYK010000601.1:0-3188 GCA_964570435.1 uncultured Saprospiraceae bacterium
AAGGTGGTCGTCTCTTTTAGTATTGTCGGTATCTACACTGCTTGCGTCGATACAAACTTCAAAGTTTGAAGCGGCTAAGTCTCCAGGAGTGAAATTAACTGCTCCATCCATTCCTGAGAAAGTACCATTTACAGTCCTTACGCCCATGTTTTTCACACTGAAGCTGACAATAGATGCTTCGGAGTTAATTGTTTGACCATATCCACAAAGTGAGGTGAAAATGATTGCTAAAACTAGTGATATTCCCTTCATTACGAATATTTTTTGAATTACAGAATTAGATGTAAATATACAGTCTCGATTTAAGCTGTGCGATGACATAGGTCACAAAATAATGTTGACATAGATCAACATTTTTGCTGTCTCAGGTGGAGGTGAAATTTACTTCCTCATCAGTTTTTTACGACTTCGACTAAAGGTTTCCTTCGTCATGCCGAGATAAGACGCCACAACATGTTGAGGGAAACGTTGCAAGAATTCGGGGTAGTTGCTTTGCAAAGCTTCTATTTTTTGTTCTGCGGAAAAAGACTTCGATGATTGCACCCTCCTCATGAGTTGGTAGGCCTGTCTTTCTAGCAGAGCCCTCCCAAGTTCGTTCATAAATGGACGGTGTCTAAGGTTCTGGTCCATATCTTCCTTTGTAATTACGAGCATCTCGGTCTCTTCAGTCGCATCGATGTAGTATGGAGTTGCAGAGCTCGTGATCAAACTTTCTCTGTCGCTAGCCCACCAATTTTCTAAGTATAGTTCTATGACATCTTCTCTCCCTGAATCATCGATGGTATACTTCTTCATAGCTCCTTTGAGAATAAATCCTCCCTTCGTGCAGATTTCTCCTTCTTGCAAGAAAAACTGATGTTTCTTAATTTTCTTGAACTCAAAAGAGTTTTTGATCACATTAATATCTTCTGGACTAAGCTCATCAGCTATGTGCTTATTGATGTATGCGATTAAGCTTTGGTACATTTTTACTTTTTTATACTTAGCCTTAAGGCAGGCCGCACTTTCAGAATAGGCAAGTTTCTGAAGTCCTTAACTGCCTGGTAGTTTTTGTCCCGCCAAAGAAAGCTCAACTATTTTACTTATTCGGGCATTTCTTGTTTTTTTGGTCTTTGCAAGTTTAATCCATCTCAGAACAAATCTTTTGCTGGATGCATTGATATTGTCAAAAAAATCAAAAGCTTTCTCAGCTTCATGCAATGCTAATTTAAGATCTTCGGGAATTACTAAGTTATCAACATCATCCATAAAATTCCAAAGACCACTCATTTTTCCTTCCTCAATCTTTTTTAGACCTGATTGATGCATCTTATTATTCTTGATTAACTCCTTCACTCTTTCTTTGTATGATTTGGACCAATGCTGCACTCGTCTTGGACTTATTAATTGCATTGTTCTTTTAATATCAAGTTTTCTTCTTATACCATCTATCCAGCCAAAACAAAGCAACTCATCTAAGACTTCTTCCCGCGAAACATATTTCTCCTTCTCAGATTTTTTATAAGTAACTAACCAGACCCCTTGATCTTGTGAGTAATTGGTCATTAACCAAGCGCGAAGTTCATCTTGAGTTCTTACTTCTACTTTCTCAAATGACTTTGTTTTAATCATCCTAAGATGTTTTATTTTGAGCTATTGTATCACCTATTGCATTTTCAACTTTGCTCCAATCTATAACACTGACATTTTCTACAAGCAAATTTTGAGAATAGACAGATGAACTCCAACGCTGAAGCTTATCCAGTTCTAAATTGGGATTGTTGAAAAAGCAGAATTTCATTCTTTGCGACAGAAAGATTAGTGATACTATTAGTTTACCTTCCTTATGCCACATGGTTTGATTCCACTTTTTGATTGCTTCGAGTGATGGAAATTTACTTGAAAGGAGGTTTTCAAATCTAACTTGCGTTGCAACTTCTGTATCTAAGGGACTCTCTAACATGTGTCTTTTTTTAATAAATGGAAAAGGATTGAATATGTTTATTCTTTTCTTAGGAAAATGCCCATTGTATAAGACTTAGTTAGCCCATGCACGCTGCGATGCCATGGAGCTCGCATGCCCTAGCTCCCATGTGCTATTCCTGACTACTGAAATTGAAGGCTATTCACCAGCGATGGAGTGATAACTTAATCTGTCGGGACCTTTGGAGAGAGGTGAGGAAGTACATCTATGGCTAGATCTTCCAGTACTTCAGATGCTGGTCTGGACCCATATTTGAGATTTAGAATGACATGATTTACGCCCTTGGATTCCAACAATTTCAAAAAGCTGACCAGGTATTTTGATCCTGATCTAAAACCGAGGTGGATGGGGCTAGGCTTCGCTTTTGGATCGCTCGATAGGTCTACATATAGGGATTGCATGAATGGCTTCCAGTCCAATTCCACTTTTGATAAGGCAGCTTTCCATCTTTCCATAATGATCTCAAGTGTCCGGATATCTCTTGGGTAGTAGAGCCACCCGTCGGCATTTGCTGCAATCCAATCTAGGGATTGACCAGAGTGACCAGTAACAAGGATGGGTGTTTTGTATTCATGCTTTGGTAAAATATCTATAGTGCCATTAGTCGATCCATAAAACTTGGAAGTATACTTTGGAAAATCTCCTTGCAATGCTTTTAAGTAAAAAAAGCTGTCTCTGAAGAGTTCAGATCTTAAAGAATGGTCACGATCAAAGGCAGGATATTCACTAGGGCGATCACCTGACGCAACACCAAGAAAAATCCTATTTCCTGATAGAACTTGTAAGCTATTAAGGGATTTAGCGGTGTGAACTGGGTGTCTAAGTGGCAAAATGATGCTACCAGTGGCTAGTGCAATCCTACTGGTCTGATTCATGATATGGGTCATGTAGATCCATGGATCGTAAAGTTGACCAGCATCTCCAAAAGAAGGATCATTAAAAGGCACATCACGGAACCATAGGGCTGTAAATCCTATTTCTTCAGCTCGCCTGGCAAGGACTTCCTGGTCTTGCATTTTTGCGATAGAACCTTTATATGCCTCAATTGGAAATACCAAACCCATTGTTAGCCTTCCTCTGCTTGCGACTTTCGAAAAGAATTTCATTTAGAGCTTGAGTATTTGATTTGTTGTAGAAATAAGTTGAGCAATCTTTTCCTTGTCATATGCATCAGGATGAGCCCTTGAGAATTGTCCTTGATCATTGTCGAAGTACTTTCCACTAC
>CAZMYK010000602.1:0-3180 GCA_964570435.1 uncultured Saprospiraceae bacterium
ACCTTATGGAGCATGGTTTTGAGCAAGACGAACGACTAGAATTGCTGAATCGTGAAGCAATTAAGCAAATGGAGATGGCGGGTGACATGCCGGATATTGTCATTGCCCCCTTTGGCGGAGGTTCTAACTTTGCAGGATTAACCTTCCCCTTCCTTAGAATGAATCTAGAAGAAGGGAAAAACATACGCTGCATTGCCTCTGAACCAACGTCCTGCCCCAAGTTAACTCGGGGAGTTTTTAGGTATGACTTCGGTGATTCGATAGGAATGACTCCTCTTATGCCAATGTATACCTTAGGCCATAACTTTGTACCGGCTCCTATTCATGCTGGTGGTCTACGCTATCACGGTGCTGGAGTAGTCGTGTCGCAACTACTGAAGGACAAATTGATCGAAGCAGTGGCACATGATAATATTGAGACCTTCGAAGCGGGAGTACTTTTTGCTCAAACAGAAGGAATAATTCCAGCACCTGAAGCAGCTCACGGAGTAGCAACTGCGATTGCTGAAGCGAAAAAATGCAAGGAATCTGGTGAATCCAAGACCATCCTATTCAACCTATGCGGTCATGGAAACTTTGATATGAAAGCCTATGATGATTACTTTGCAGGCAAGCTTAAGAAACATGAAATCACCTCAGAAGAAATTGAGGCTTCACTCAGTAAATTGACCACTCCTGAGATTGCTTAAGCTATGCTTTCTAGCTGCAATCTGTATTGTTTTCTTAGCTTGTCAGGAGGATGGGCGGAAGGATAGGCTGATCATTGCTTCTGCCTCTAACCTTCAGTTTGTCATGACTGATCTTGTTTCTTCTTTCGAAGCTAGTACTGGAATGCCATGCGACTTGGTGTTTAGTTCTTCGGGAAAATTGACTTCCCAGATTCAAGCTGGAGCTGACTACGACGTATTTGTATCGGCAGACAAGAGCTACCCAGAAATCTTGCACGTTAAGGGCCTTTCCGAGGGTCCTCCCATTCAATATGCTAGTGGAAGTTTGGTAGCATGGTCAAAGACACATCTTCTTTCGAAAGATGGCTTTGAGATCAGTGATCCCAAATTTCAAAAAATAGCAATCGCTAATCCCGAAATAGCACCATACGGCAGGGCTGCTTTGCAAGCTCTTGAGGCGATGAAGGTACTTGCAGAAGTAGATGACCGCCTAGTTTACGGAGAAAATATATCTCAGGTAAATCAATTTGTAAATGTGGGTGCAGCGGATATAGGAATTACCGGGCAAGCCGTTTTGTTTGCCCTAGATCCTAAAGATCGAGGCTCAGCAGTCTATCTTCCCGATACCCTGTATGAAGAAATAGCCCAAGATGTTGTGATGCTTAGCAAGGGTGCATCCTCCCTGAAAAATAAGGAACGTTTTCTAGAATTCTTAAGAAGTCGAGAAGCAGGCGAAATACTTAGAGCGTACGGTTACCAATAGAAACCTCATCAACCCAGGTCCGGAAATTTGAATCCCAAAAAGAATTTCAGACCGCCAAATATATTATCTTGCTTGACTATGGAATGGGGACCCATCATATTGACATTTCAACTAGCTACAGTGACAACGATAATATTGATCGTCATTGCTATCCCCCTGTCTTATTGGCTAACAAATACAAAATCATGGACCCGGCCAATCATTGAAACCATGGTAAGTATGCCCCTAGTCCTTCCACCAACTGTGATTGGTTTCTACCTACTCTTGGTGTTCTCTCCGACTAGTCTTATAGGCCGATTTATGGAAGAGACGATCGGCCTTAGTTTCCTCTTTTCTTTTACTGGACTTGTGCTAGCCTCCGTTATCTATAGCCTGCCGTTTATCGTTCATCCTATCCAGTCGGGACTTTCGAGCCTTCCCAAGTCACTCCAAGAATCAGCCTTTGTTCTAGGAAAGTCGAAGTGGACGACATTGCTGAAGGTTCTTCTTCCTAACATTCGCAAGGCAATGATCTCCGGCATCGTTTTGGCCTTCGCTCATACGATAGGAGAATTTGGAGTTGTACTTATGATTGGAGGAAATATCCCTGGGAAGACAAAGGTCGCGTCTATCGCAATATACGACAAGGTCGAAGCACTTAATTACACTGCTGCCCACCAATACTCTATCATCCTATTCCTGATTTGCTTCTCCATCTTGCTTACCGTCTACCTAATGAATAGGACCTCCATTATTAAAGTCATCGAATGATAGAAATCGATATAGAAAAAGCGCTTAATGGCGCTTCAGGAAGACTTGATCTTGCTTTCAATTGTCGACTTGAAGTAGGCCAATTTCTTGCCATTTTTGGAGAATCGGGTGCAGGTAAAACTTCCATACTTAGAATGATATGTGGTCTGATGAAACCCGATCGAGGAATAATTAAAATAGGATCCAAGACATACTACGATAGCACTCGTAAGATAAATCTTAGTCCTCAGAGCAGAGATGTCGGTATCGTCTTTCAAAATTATGCCTTGTTTCCGAACATGAATGTACGACAGCAGCTGGAATTCGCCCTCCCAAAGGATGAAGATCCAAGCAAGATTGATGAATACACCGATCTGATGGGATTAGACCAGCTTAGCTTCCTTAGACCTAAGGAATTGTCAGGAGGTCAGCGGCAAAGACTCGCCCTTGCTAGGACCTTGGTCCAAGGTCCTTCGCTTCTACTCCTTGACGAACCCCTTGCAGCGGTGGGACAGTCGATGAGGACACAGCTACAAGAGGAGTTAAAAAAAGTACACAAGACCCTCGGCCTAAGTACCATCCTAGTCAGTCACGATAGCAAGGAGGTGCTCAACTTAGCAGACCATGTTATCAAGCTTAAGGACGGAAAGGTTGTGGAAGAAGGCAGGCCTTTAGATTTACTATTTACACAATCTCGCGAAGAAGTACAAGTAATTTCAGTTCAGGTAGAAGAAGTAATATTAGAAAATGATAGACGATTTGCAAGAGTCTTAATCAATGAGAAAGTTTGTAAAATCGATATCAATGACCACGTTCCAGCTGTCAGCAAGGGTGATCAGATTTCCATAAATATCCGATCTCTAAAAAAATCAAATTAGCTACTGAGCTAGCTTGCTAACGAAACCCGAAATTCTTGTCCCTTGAAATAACGTGAATAATGGATAAAGGAATAAAATCAGATGGCACTTATAAATTCATATACGAGCTAATTTTTGTTCGGTTTAGTGGAGCTAAATCGGA
>CAZMYK010000603.1:0-3176 GCA_964570435.1 uncultured Saprospiraceae bacterium
TCAGCGAGCCAATCCGTGTCATGCTCGGGGGCTCCGCCGCAAACTAACGCGCACGAAATTGGCTTGATCTTGAAACGGAGCGATCTGAAATTCATTCCGTTCTTGGATACCGTCGCCGTCGTCGATCCATACGTAGTCCCCATCTCCGGTTAGAACTTCTCGAAAATCAAACTCAATCTTGGGTTCTTGGCCGCTTGATACTTTGTAATTTATAGAGCTATTAAGTGCCCCCTTCCACAGCTTAAGAATGTGATTAAGGTTACCGAGCAAGACAGCATTATTTTTTTCCTCAGTTAGTTCTTCATCCTTGATCATAAGTTCTCTGTAGGTAAATGTCCAAGTTGCGTTAGAATATTGTTTTACCTTCCACTTACCATTGAGGACATACTCATTTGCTGTAGTGGAAAGGGTGAAGTCTCCAGGCTCTGAGGAATAGTCATTCCTCTGATTGAAGCCAACTCCGAAGCCAAACTGTTCTCGTTCTCCACTCTTAATTGAAAACTTCGAGTAATCATACAAGAAGCTTGCACGGTCAAGGCTGTCTGCACCAAGCTGCCTAATTTCGTTTCTTTCTCTTTCTCCATAATAGCCTATCGACCAGTCGGCAAGTTTGCTGAATGTCTTAGAAACATTAATCTTTGGTCGAGCGAAAATGGTGCTTAGTTCTTGGGACTCCGAAGTCAGGTAGTTATTGCTAAAATTGATGTCAAATCCAGCCTTGCTAAGATCCGCCGACATATTATGCCTGTTGCCCTCATAGGCCCCGAATTGGGTAAAGTTTCCAAATGTATAGCCTAGGCTGGCTTCCTTCTTTGCTTGTTCTAATCTGAAGCCAAAGTTACCCAGAAATTCATCAGTCAGAACCTCAGGATCTACGTTCCAATCCCTTATAAATTCTGCCTTCCTGTAAGGGTTAAAGGAGCGGAAATTATTGGCCTTAGACTCCAAACTGATAAGGGGTCTAAGGTTCCAGTTTTTATTCTTCCCAAGGGACAAACTATGCTCAAAGTCGAGCCTCCCACTCATTCCAAGATTGTCCGAATCGTCTCCTTCGGAAAACCTGTTGAGATCAAAGTAAGACATTCCTAACTCCAAGCTAGCGAATGCATCTTCATTGAACTGATAGGTTCCCCGTAGGGCATACATTTGCTTTTGCTCAGGGGCAATCAACCTAATCAAGGGCTCATAATTACCCTGTCCAATTCCAACATACTTATACACTCTTCCATTGGCATTTACACCAGTGTTGATCGAGTAGGAACCATTGCCCTGCCCTACATCCGAGAAACTTGCTCGGTACAGCGAACTATCTGGGTTGGCTGTGAAAACCAATATTGAATCAGGCGCTCCGGCTCGAAATTCCTTCTTGTAGTAGATTTGATTAGTGGAGAATTCTTCTTGGTTCCTTCTGATTCCCGATCGGATCGTACCCTCATCAGAATCTCCGGCGCTGCCGAGAAGGACAAGGTCTGTCGAATCTAATTCTATGTTACCGCTAGTGTTCTTGCTATCTTGCTGGCTGACCAGGTTGAAGTCTAGTTTCCATGCATTATTTTCATAGGAAGATGTGTATTGATATAGGGACCTGAGATAGCGCTGATCGGCATACTCGAATTCAACAATAATCCTGCTGTCCTTGGTGATTAGTCTATTCGTGGTAAATGAAATTTCCGCCCGATCATAGAAAATCACATAGTCATTTTCAGCCCCTCGAGTCATTAACTTACCATCGAAGTAGACCTTTTCAGTCCCTGATAGTACTATTAAGAAGCGCTCCCCTTCGTTACCTTCCAACTTATATGGGCCTTGATTCCCCTCTCTGACGGTGAGAAAATTTCTACTGAACTTTCCCCTTGAAATGGCCGCACTTCCTTTTTGGCTAAGTCGGCCATACTTTCCAAAGTCATCCTCTTGGATCACGGAAACACCCTGCAGTTTCTTATAGTAATTGATGAAGTAGGAGTTAGGCCGGCTAATCTCGTAGTCCCCTGCGAGTAGGGTTGTGTTCTTCCTCTTTAGTTGTATGAAGACCTTGTCAAAGTCCTGTAGTTGCTGTGTGGTTCCTTCTGGCTGAATAGGTATATTTGCATCAGATATTGAGGCTAGAATTTCTAGGTCATCAGACAGTTTTCCTCCTAGTTGTAGGTTAAAACTGGAATTAAGGACAAGGGATTGACTGTTGCCAAAGGATAGTCCGCGAGAAAAACTTCCATCATACTCCAAGCCTCTAGAAAAGAGAAGTTCAGGTTCTTTTTGTTGGTAAATGTCATAGTCATAGCCTATGTAGATCTCTTCGGGTCTTGGCAGTGCCTTAGTGCTGTCAATGTGGGCAAAAGGAGTGCTGAATCGAACTGGGAAGACTCGATATATCACATTAATAGAATCGGGCATAGTGGTAGCACCTAAGTTTTTAGGTCTTAGATATAGACTGTCTTGCTTGAGGATGAAGTCAATACTTGAACTGAGGTCGGATTCTCCATCGTAGAATTGCAATGATGAAGGGACGATACTAAGGGTATCCAATGCAATGACAGTATCGCTTAGACCCACTTTTTTCATTCTAATATTGGAAAGTTCGACTTGTGATGTTCCACTAATGGAAATCAGAAGTGCCAATACCAGCAGTGGGAGAAATCGCATATTTTTTTAGTCAAATGTCCTTTCGTGCTTATATAAACGACTGAAAGGTAAGCATAGTCTAGAAATAGCAGAAATTTCCCGAATCAGGTAAAAAATTGAAACCTTGGCAAAGTGTCGGACAGAAATGACCTACTATATGTCTTGAATCGAATGAAGTGAATAGCACGGATTTGGATTCGAAGTAGTCCGCTTTTCACACTTGAATCAGGCTAAGGGTGAGCTAGTCTAATTTTCTGTCGGCTATTTAACATTCTGACAGTCAGGCACTGTTATTGCTTTATGATATACGGTGCAGGTGAAAGGAAAGACACCTGTCCAGGCGCAGGATTGATAAGCCATTTTACTAATAGAAGGTGTTAGTATTTCCTTGGAAAGATTGTAAACAGTCTGTCAAGAAATTACGTCTTTGAAAATTAAACATATTAATCATTTGTGGATATAGGATATTGATTATCTTTGTCCATTGAGAGTTTATCCCATGATGCAGATTTACGTAAAGCTATATCTATATACCTTCGTCCTAGCGGGCGCCATCA
>CAZMYK010000604.1:0-3174 GCA_964570435.1 uncultured Saprospiraceae bacterium
ACATCGAAGAACTATTCTTAGATGGGCAAGGTCTTCACGCACGAGTGGAGGAGAGCAAGGCGAGACTCAATGATACATTCCTTTTGAACCGCCTCTCAGGAGTGGTGAAGTTCACTGAAAATGAGGCATCAGTTTCAAATTTTGCTTGTGACTTACCATCCAGTGAGCTTCGCTCCGACTTTTCTTTTCAATACGATGAATTCGCAGATCTTGCGAAACTCTCACCAGATATGAGGGTCGATTTCGAGATGAAAGAAAGCGCTCTTGCGACTAAGGATATTAGCTACTTCATTCGACAAGATGACCTCGGGCCATTCGCCAATGAAGTAATACATCTCAGTGGGATTGCAAGCGGAAGACTGTCGAAAGTAAGGCTGGAGAACTTTCACGTCGATGCAGGACATGCAAGGGTCGACCTAAATGGTAGCGTCCTGAATGTCCTCGACTTGGATGCATTTGGGCTTGAAGAATTCGATATTGAGGCAAGGGCAGATTATGAAGAATATGCGGTATTTATCACAGATTCCCTACTGAAAAAACAACTATCTGAGATAGGAGACCTCAGTCTTATATCAAAGGCCAGCGGAGATCTTAAGGAACTCATAATTAGTAACTTAGAATTATATACTAATAGCCACGCAGAGGCGAAATTTAGCGGGACCATTAGAGATATCAAAGATCTTGACTTGTTGAGCTATGATATGAGGATTCACCATATCACTAGTGGCTACGAGGCGGTGGCTGTTTTTGTTGATTCTCTTCCAGAAGTAGCTCAGAAATTCGACACAGTTAGATATGCAGGTAGGGCCGTCGGAGACCTCCATGATTTTGTCCTGGATGGTGTCTTTGACACCTCCCTGGGGAAGCTCGAAACAGATGTAGAAGTGATCTTTGATCCAGATTATTCTGATGCAGCATACGTAGGAAAGGTATCAACAGAGGCCTTCAAGCTAAGGGACTTACTTGAAAATGATAGTCTAGGTGTGATTTCCATGGATGCAACGGTCGACGGCCGTGGGATGGACCCCGATAGTTTGTTGATGAACTTAGATGCCACGATTAAAAGGATTGATTTTAATGGATATTCCTACGAGGGCCTTGACTTAGACGGTGTGCTAGATGGACGTCAATTTGACGGAGTGGCATCGATAGATGATGAGAACCTTAAGGCGGACTTCACTGGAAGCATCGATGTAAATGACTCAATTCCTGTAATGGAATTTGAACTTGCCTTGGGAACACTCAACCTGGAAGAGCTGAACTTCAGTGATTCTACGCTTGTTATAGAAATGGATGTTCGGGCAGATATTGCAGGCTGGAATCCCGATGATGCAGATGGTCTGATAGTAATTGACAATCTCCGCTTAGGCAAGCCGGGCAAGGTATGGGTCACCGACAGCATCCAACTTCAAGCTATCAAGGATGAAGGCCAGCAAGGTCTCTACCTTAGTTCAAGCTTTATAGATGCTAGTGTCGAAGGGGAGTATCAAGTTACCTACCTGGTAGATGCAATATTTAACTTCCTCGATCAATATTTTCCGGTTCGGTCATTCCTAGGATTGAGTCCTGACGATGGCCTTCCTTTAGACCTAGAGGCCGTGAAAGGAGCGGAAAGCGAAGTATTGAGATTGGAAGTGAAGGCTTATGAGGTAGAAGACTTGTTTGCATTTTTTGGATTTCCGTTGGAAGAAATGGACACGCTTAGTCTGGATTTTAAACTGGATGTGCCTAACAACTTGACAGAATTTGAATTCCTTCTACCAAGCGCGACCTATAATGGCATCTACATGGAAAATATGAGGGCCATCGCAAACAATAATGCAGACCTCATCAAGTCTACCCTAGTAATTGATTCCCTTGCTCTTTCTGAATCTGTGCACCTCGGTGGTGTAAATTTGGACATGATTTTCAGGGACCAAAAGGCAATGATCTTGGCTCTTATTAGAAATCATCTAGATGAACAAAGTCTCGGCTTTTCAACACGGATCAATGCGGAAGATGCTTCTATCTACAACATTGATTTTTCGGAGAATTTCATCCTTAATAGCCAAGTGTGGAAGCTTTCCCAAAGGTCTTCGATCCTAATTGAAGAGGGAGACTACATCATTCCCCCTATTAACCTCAACAATGGTAGTGAGTCCTTTAATTTCTGGGGGTCGAATTCAAGCATCCACCTTGATTTTACAGACTTCGAACTGAATAACCTCATTGAGATTGTAGGAATCGATTCCTTAGACATCAAAGGACTGATGAATGGAAAAATGGAAATCGGTATGGACGATGAAACACCCATCAGTGGTGACCTCTTGATCAATGAGATTAGTTTCAATGAGTTTGACATAGGAAACTTGGATGTGGATGCCCGTAAAATAGGACAAGATGTTGAAGCAGATCTAAACTTGAAAGGTGAGGAAGTAGACCTGGTTGGAGATGTTTCATATGACTTGTCAAGTTCCTATGTGACAGGAAAGGTCTTAATCGAACGGCTGAATATGGAACCCTTCGACCCACTGGTTGACAACTATGCTGATAGCCTTCAAGGATCTATGCAAGGTTATCTTGCTATAGACGGAGAACTTATCCACCCAGAAATTACTGGTGCACTCTATTTTCAAGAAGTTGAAGCCTACATCAAGGACCTTTCTACAAATTATCGAATTCAAGAAGGGAGGATTAATATTGCGGAAGATCTGATCAAACCGAATGCTACCTTGGTCGATGAAGCAGGAAGACTTTCCTACCTGACAGGAGATATTAGGCACCGGCTATTTGACAATATTGAGTTTGACTTAGAATATGATGCCGAGGCATTTATGTTCTTGAATTCTAAGTCGACTAAGAAGGACTACTATTTTGGTCAATTCGTCGGTAAGGTGGACGCTGAAATCGTAGGAACAATGGACTTTCCGGTCATCAACGCAGACATTGAGGCACTTGAAGAAACGGACCTCACTGTACAATTACTGAGCTCTTCTGTTGCCCTGACACAGGAGAATTACATGGTCTTCTACAATGGTTCTGAGGTCGATTCTAAAGAAGCCATTGATAGCATTTCTCAGAAGGCCTTTGTAAACAATAATGCGATAGAGCTAAATCTTACTTTGAGCGCAACTGACGATGCCATGTTTCATGTGATCGTTGACCCGCTGACAGGAGATAGGTTGGACTTTAGTG
>CAZMYK010000605.1:0-3173 GCA_964570435.1 uncultured Saprospiraceae bacterium
AAAATCAAGAGAAATAGCATTGATACAGTATCTTAATCCGGTTGGCTTTGGGCCATCATTAAACACATGACCCAAATGTCCATCACATCTTCCGCAGACTACCTCAGTCCTTAACATTCCGTAACTCGTATCGTCCTCTTCCGCTACGTAGCCTTCTTTGATGGGTACAAAGAAGCTCGGCCACCCCGTTCCTGATTTAAATTTAGAATCTGATGTAAATAAAGGAAGCTCGCAACCAGCACAGACGTAAGTACCTTCCTTTTTATTATTGAGCAGCTCCGTTCCTGTGAAGGCTCTTTCCGTTCCCTTCTCTCTCAAAATGTAGAACTCTTCATCAGTCAGTTCTTTCTTCCATTCATCCTCTGACTTCTCAATCTTTTCGAAATCAACCACAATCTTAGCTTCAACAGCCTCCTCAGCTTTAGCAGCTTGACTGGCTTGAACATTCGACTTCTGGGCGTTACATGCAGTTAGTACTAGTGCTAGACTTAATAAACTTAATATACTTTTCATAACTATTACTTTATTGAAAATCTTGTAATATTGGGGCTACCCTACCATAAATAATAATTTACTTCATTTCATTGTTCTCCACGCAATCTCTTGTCTTGTTTTATCGCGATCTCGACAATTCTCCTCATCAAACCAATGATTGAAATGAAAATAAGGTAACTAAATGAGAAAATAAAGTAGATCCATTTTATGGAGCCACTTTCACTTAGGCCAAATCCTGAGATCAACCTGGAAAGGCCGATAGAAGCAGCAGCAACCACAATGAAGGATGTAATGCTATAGGACCAGTACTTCCCTTTTTCTTTTGTATTGAGAAAGAAAACGGAATTACCCAAGGCAAAAAACAATAATAAGGTGAGTGAAATTTCCCAAGAAATGGTCTCTCCTAGGTCCATACCACAGATTTCTAAAATCCAGACAATTAGGTGAAAAAACAACATTAAGCCAAGAATGAAACCTCCTTGTACAAAGGGGCTAATATCTCTCCTTAAGATGGTAGTTTCTGCTTTCATGGAGATATAACAACTGGTTCGCCATAAAGATCATAGTCTTCGGCATCAATTATTCTTAGTTGACAAAAATCCCCTATTCGAAGGAAGTGTTGAGATGCATCGATGAGGACTTCATTATCCACCTCTGCGGAGTCAGATTCCGTCCTACCAACAAAGTAGCCTCCTTCCTTCCTGTCTACAAGGACCTTGAATTCCTTTCCTATTTTCGCTTCATTCTTTGCAAATGAAATTTCTTGCTGAATTTCCATCAAGCGATTAGCTCTTTCAGCCTTAACTTCAGCTTGAACGTCATCCTCTAACAAGAAAGCAGAGGTACTTTCTTCATGAGAATACTGAAAGACTCCCAGTCTTTCGAACTGCATTTCCTTTACAAAATCACAGAGTTCAAGGAAGTCCTCTTCAGTTTCTCCAGGGAATCCAACTAGCATCGTAGTCCTGATAGTAATTTCGGGTATAATGTCTCTTATATCATTAATGAGTTGAGTAGTTTCCTCCCTACTTACTTGCCTCTTCATATTTTCCAAGACCGCATTACTAGCATGTTGAAGGGGTATATCTAGATAATTGCACACCTTTTTTTGTCGCTTCATCGTATGAATGATATCCAGAGGAAACTTGCTTGGGTAGGCATAGTGGAGTCTAATCCACTCGATTCCTTCGACCTCGCATAAGGCATCAAGTAGTTCTGGCAGCGCTCTCTTCTTATAAATATCAAGCCCATAGTAGGTCAACTCTTGGGCAATTAGTATCAGTTCTTTGACTCCTATCCTAGCGAGACTTTTAGCTTGGCTAACGAGGTCCTCAATAGATTGGGAAATGTGTTTCCCTCGCATCAGGGGAATCGCACAAAAACTACACTTCCGATTACATCCTTCAGAAATCTTAAGGTAGGCAAAATGCTGCGGAGTAGTCGTAACGCGCTCACCTATCAATTCATGTTTGTAGTCAGCATCCAATTTGGCCAGCAAACCCGGCAATTCCATGGTTCCAAAGTAGGCATCAACTTCTGGAATTTCACTTTCCAAGTCATCCTTGTAGCGCTGCGAAAGGCATCCTGTAACGTAGAGCTTTTCTATATTCCCTGCCTTCTTTTCTTCTGCATAGCTTAGTATAGTATTCACGCTTTCCTCCTTAGCAAGGTCAATGAATCCGCAGGTATTTACAATCACAATATCTGAATCCTCCTCTGTTTCATGACTTACTTCATAGTCGTTTCCTCGCAACTGAGTCATTATATTCTCTGAATCTACCAAGTTCTTGCTGCAACCCAGCGTTACAACATTCACCTTCTCTTTTCTTAAAGTCTTCGTTTTCATTGGTGCAAATATAGGTATACCCCTGCAAAATTATGTCCTAGATGTAGACGTTAATAAATTATGAAAGTTTTACTCACTTGTTTTGCCCTCCTTGTTTCTGTGCCATCGTTCTGTCAACTAGGCATTAATTTCCGATATCAAAACCTAGATTCCGAAAAATGGGAAGGATGGACCAAGGAAGATCAATTGTTTTCAAGATCCTATGAACTTGGTCTAGACTATTGGTTTCGCTTAAAAAACTATAGAGTTGAGTTTATGCCAGAAATCTACCATTACAGGTCCAAAACATCCACTGTAGATCGGGAGTATGGATACTCATCTTTTGGATTCGCAGGAAATACTAACTTCTATATTCTAGATTTCATAGGCGATTGCGACTGTCCTACATTTTCTAAAGATGGCAACTTTTTCACCAAGGGATTCTACCTTAGTGCTTCACCTCTGATAGAATATCAAAACAAAAAAATAGGGATGGGTTCTGATGCGGAGGAATCCTACACTAGCTTTGGCTATGGCGCAGCAATCGGAGCTGGTGTAGACATCGGAATTACAGATTTAATTACAATTAGTCCATTCGTACGATACAAATTTTTGCCCAACACAAAATGGGACACACTCGCGGTGATCCATGCTGAGGTTGGTGAAGAAACCACTAATACCACATTGGGGTTTTTACAAGTCGGAATCAGACTTGGGTTTAGACCTGACTACGTGCGTGAACAAAACAAGTATCGATTTAGGCGCTAGACAAGGCCTGGCTAAATTTATAGATCACAATCCCAGCGCAGACCGAAACATTAAGGGAGTGTTTTGTGCCATGTTGCGGGATTTC
>CAZMYK010000606.1:0-3164 GCA_964570435.1 uncultured Saprospiraceae bacterium
GGTCGCCATACGAAGTCCAGTCTTAATAAAAATATTGCTGGATAATCTTAGGTTATAGTTGAGACCAAGTCGCCAATTGAATTTACCACCTTGTCCATTGTCGCGGTTTTCCAAAATATGGGACACGATTGTATCTTCACTTGCAGTTTGCAGACTTCGATAGGAATACTCGTATCCACTTATAAAATCGATGGACTGATTGATCTGACTCTGCCCAAAAATCGGTGTGATCAAAATGAGAATGAGGATGAATACAATTTTCATAATTTTCCTCTTTGCTGTTGTCCTCCTTGCTAGTAGATAAGCTATCAAACCATACAATCGGAGAGAATTATCTTCAGTAAGATACGGATTTTTAGGATCTGTTGGTGCTTGCACTCCTCTGGATGGAATTCCTATCTAACCAACTTTCAGCCCGAGAGGCAGGCAAGTTGTGATCACAGATCCTTCATAACCTTTGAAGATGATAAGTTCTTCGTATTATTCCCTATTTAGCACAAACAGTAAGCAATAAATACGCAGAAGGTCATTTGATTCGTTTCAATTGCCAAAGCAGCCTACTGAAGACTTGCCGACCTATGTGTTAATACCTTGTAGACTTAAAATAGATACTTGCAAATGATCTTGCATGATTATTGCCTCCTTCTTTAGTCTAGAGCTAATACTTTAATTCGAAATGAAATATTTATTCAGTGTATTTGTACTATTTATTGGATTGTCATGCAGCCTTCATTCCCAACAGCAACTTGATTTCGCAGGTGCTGAGATCAGTATAGACCAAGATGCTTTTGCTGACTGGGTCAGAAAGAAGAGTGAAGCTGAGGGTGACCTGCCCTACTTTGATAAGAATTACACCGTTGCCCTAAGACTAGGATTCTTTGGAGAATATGCCAACTCATACTACCTTGGATTACCCTGGGTAAGAGAGCGAATAGATGGTATTATTGATAACGTCCTGTATCGTCAAAGCTTTAATGAGGACTCAGAATCCCATAGTTTTAGCTTTACAGCGAATGGCTTTTCACCTACACATATCTCTGATGAGGTAGACGGATTCAATACCGCAGTGGCAAATGGTTATTCGCTTGCCGAGGATCGACCCTTTTCCACATTCACAGGCTTTCGAAGTAGCCGAAGATTGGTAGGAACAAAGAGATTTGTGCATTCTGCCAAACAATATCAGATGGGAATCAATACATCTTTTTCATTTGGACTAGGCGGAACAGGCCTTGCAAGAGGAATTGACAATCTACTGGGTTTCAGACGACCAAACGGCAACCTCTGGCAGCGGGATGAAAGTAAGGATTACCCGACCGGTGAAGTCATCAAATACATCTTACCACTTGTGCAATACTCGATATCATCTGAAATAGCGGTTTGGACTCCAATCAGGAAGGTAGTATTGCAAGTAAGACCAGAACTAAATCTCGGCCACTATACTGACCTAGCTTTTGGACTCGACTTTGGTAAGGTAATGAATGTGGAAGGAGTAATAGATCACCTTGCTTATACAGATGTGAACAATCCGAGCAATGCCTCTGTCAATGATGAGGACATTGGATTTTCCATAGTTGGAGGAATCACAGGCCGAGCTGTGCTCTATAACTACCATCTCAATGGAGTCTATGGTGCAAGCAAGGGGAACTCCTACTCATTTGCAGACACACGTAAGTTTTTCTTTGAAGCATACGCGGGCGTCAAGCTTCAGATCTATCAGAAGGTAGACCTGATCTATGCTATCAATACACGTTCCTCGGAATTTCGATCAGCCTTCGTCCAAAGAAATACCTGGGGAACCCTGACACTTAAAGTTCTACTAGGTCCTGCTGGAGAGGGTTGCTACGATTAAGCAACGGGCTTACTTGCTTGTGCACTTAACTGAATAAACCTCAAAGTCATAGTCTATCATAAAGCCGTACCCTGTGTAAAAAGTGCTGACATTCTTTTTATATTTCTTTACTTCCTATGGCATCCAAATGCATGAGGAGTAACAAAGATGGGACGAAAAACTTCACACATGCTTCTAGCAGCTTTTGTAAGGTCCAAGTACCTCTATTAGCCTTCATTTCTGAAGTTCTTTGTGGTCCAATCAATAATGGAGCTATATACTAGGTCAGCATCAGTCAAATTTAAATAGTGATTCCTATTACTAACTACAAATGTAGAGTTAGAAGACAAATTTGTCAATTCTTCTTGTAGGTTGAGCCATGTTTCATTGTGCTTTTGATACGGATATCTTTCACTCGCGGTTGGTAATATTCCTTGATCAATGCTGTTTTTCGAACCTATTATAAGCAATGGAAGATCCTGGAGGTCTGTAAGTTCTCTTGCTGCCTTAAGGTTCTCTTCAAATGCTTCTACTTCCATCTTCATAGTACAGTAATACTCTGCTTGCGTTACAACTGAATAATACTGCTCCAACAACTCTGTCGGAAGACCGAATGTTGGGATTTTGCCTTTAGTATATTTCAAATAGCCTTTTTGTGCTATTGAAATTACTTCTTCCAATTGCTGAGGCTGAGCTTTTAATATTTCATAAAACTCCCTAGGTAGTCTATCAAATTGATTACTGCTTGAAGCATCTAATAGAACAAGGCCAGCAACTCTTTCTGGATACAGTGCTTGATATTGTCTTACGTATAATCCTCCTAGTGAATGTCCCACTAAGATTATGTTATTACCAATACCTGCCCTATTAAGTGCGCTATCTAGTTCTTTTGCCACTGTTTCTAGATTTCTTGATTCAGTAGTAATAGAATCCATATCGTAGCCAGCTCTATCGATCAAACAAACCATGTTATCTTTTTTTAATTTATCAAAAAGAGGTTGGTAGAAAAGAGACCAATTTCCCATTCCGGCTTCCATCACTATAGTGGATTCTCCACTTCCTTCACAATGACACTTTGGTGCCAAATCGGATGATTTTATAAGCTCTATTGGATTTCCACAAGAGACCGCCAATGCTGTAATAAAAATTAAAATAAGTGCTTTCATTGTCATAGTTTGAGTAAATAATAACCCAAATATCAAACTACTTTACATGAAAAAACTTGATAAATGATAAGTAAATCTAAGGAGTGACTTTTTTTCGAATTCTGCTAAAACTTTCAGGTGTTATACCTAGGTAGGAGGCTATGTGTTTTTGAGGTGTGCGGAGGACTATT
>CAZMYK010000607.1:0-3162 GCA_964570435.1 uncultured Saprospiraceae bacterium
TATGAGCACCCCCCTCCGCCGACATCCCAGCATGATCCTCAGGCTGATCTCTGAACCAAGCATACCAAAAAATGCCCCAAAGTACGCCGAAAACACCCAGAATTAGGAAGGTCATCCTCCATCCTGTCCACTCGATCATCCAAGCCACAACAGGCAGTGCAATGGCAGCACCGATCCGACCACCAGAGAAGTTGATCCCATTCACAATTCCGCGCTCCTTTATTGGTATCCAAGAGTAGGTGGCTCTTGCAATACCAGGAAATGCACCGGCCTCGCCAGCACCAAAAAGAAACCTGACAATTAGTAGGACAGTATAATTCCACACGGCTCCAGTTAGTGCTGTGAAAAATGACCAAAGTGTTACAACAGCCGCAAGGACCTTTCGAGGGCCATACTTGTCGGCAAATAGACCTGCTGGTGTTTGGAAAAGAGCATAGCCAAGAGCGAAGATGGACATCACCCACCCCATTTGCTTATCGTTCAAAGAAAGACTCGCTGAAACCGGATCTTTCGCGACCGACATCAAGATGCGATCAAATAAGACGATTAGCGCCAGAATGAAAGTCCCTAGCACCATCTTATATCTTACCGGAAAGTATTTCTTATTACTCATCTATTAACCAAAATAAATATTCAGGGCCCTTGCTTACAGCCTGAATTTTAGATTAACAGCCTTCGTTGATGTAGTCAGTCGGATTAGTGATTAGTCACTTCCTTTAACTTCGTTTTATTGTAGAGGACTTGCGACAAATCAGTAGAGTTCTAAGTTAGATTTATCAAAAAGATGGTCCTTCTTTTAGCAAGAGTAAAAGTATCTCTTTTCTTCACAACTACAAATTTCTTCCTGAAATAAATCAGAGAATCGACCTCCTATCTTTTGTGAATTGTAAAGTTCAATAGTAACATATTGAAAAAAAATCACATTTGTAAGCTGCTGATAATAAATTGGTATAATCCTTGCAGTCTATAACAAAAACAAAAGTATGGCAATTTTAAAAGTAATAGAAGTTCTATCCGAATCTAGTAAAAGTTGGGAAGACGCAACTCAGAATGCAATCAAGAAGGCTTCCAAGTCCGTCAAGAATATCCGCTCAGCCTTTGTCCAATCTCAAAGTGTCACTGTTAAAGATGGCGAAGTAGAGAAGTTCAGATGTAACGTTAAGATCACCTTCGAAGTAGGATAGATGAACCTGCTCCTAGAGGATTAGGCGATCAATTTAAAATCTAACAATCCTCTAAGAGCCACTTCTCAAGCCACGGTTCCACAACAAAGCTGGGATTAAAATAGCACTTGCTGAAAATACTTACTTTGGGATAGGTAGGCAAGATTCCACTTTCCTCTTTACAAACTGTGTGATCACAAAAACCCCTTCGCTACCTGTAATTTCTAAAAAGTAATCGCAAGGAGGCTTCAAAATTATTGGTCCTTGCAAGAAGGTATAATTTTAAAAGGCCTATACAAACACTTTTCCTATCTATTTTCACAATGTCTAATTTAAAGTGATATGCAATTCAAAACAATGGACATTTGATGCAGCTAATAAGGGTCAGAATGCAAACGGAACAAGATCCTCTTTCTTTGTCGATGTTGGAGCAGTCATTTCGTTGGTCTTTAGTTGAAATGGTTCTGATATAGAATCATTGCGTTTACCACTTGGGACTTCTTTCTTCATTTGAAAGGCTAGTCCGTTTTCGATACTATTTTCCGCTTCAGATCCACTTCCTGCCTGTCTTTGGAAGGGTCCAGCTTCGTCCTCCTTCTTTTGCACGATATGATCAGCGCTAGTATTTGACTTTGAATCATCGCCATCTTGTTTTACTTTAAATTGCGTAGCATCAGATGAATCTGCCGCTTTTCCACTTAAGAGATCCTGAATGGTCTTCAATCCTTCTGCAACTGCAATTTTTGTACTATCCCATTCTTTCCTTAGCGTTTCTATGTCAATTTCTTCGTCGATACCTAGCACCTTGCCTATTTCACCGAGTAGTTTATCAAAAAGGTCTTCAAAACTGCCACAAGCAGCTAGTTGCTCACGCGTAGAGTCTATGAAGTTTCGTAGCTCTTCCTTGTGCGCAGACAGCACTTTTTGAGATTCTTGAATCACCAATCTAACATATTCTAGTTCTTCTTTAAAGTCTGCAATGCCAGACCTTAAAGAGACTTTTATCTCCTCCAATTCTTGGTTTGCAAGTCGTATGGCTTTATTTATCGTCTCTACTACAAGACCAGCTCCGTCTTCAAGGACTCCTTCCAATCCGTCAGCAATAGGATTATCTCCCAGATCGATATCGGGCCCTTCAATTTCGGGTATAGATATTTCCTCAATCATCGATTCTACCCTTTCTATTTCCTCAAGTGCAATTAGAATGTTGCTGTCCGCACTTTCCAGTTGATCTTGAATAAAGGTCATCGAAGTAATCTTGCCTTCCATTTCAGCTAGTGCTTGGTCAAACATTTCTTGAGCGACTTCGAAAGGTTCTCGCCCATCACTCATCTCTGCTATTTTCGCCTCCATTTGTTCAAGGAAGGTAGGCCACATATCTAGGAGCGCCTTAGCCCCACCATCCAATGATTCAAATTTTTGATTCGCAAGTACAAATGTGCTCAAGATTTCTTCCAATCCATCTCCTTCCTCTTCCATCTCTTCTCCTTCAGTTTTTGCTTGAGCTACGTTCACCTCGCCTGGAATGATTATTCCTGCAAGAATTTCAGTAAGTTTAGCGAGTGCCGCGGTCCCAAACTTTTTTACGAAAGACATCCCTTTCCAGGCTTTTAGAATCTTATCAATAAATTCACCATGAAGAAGTCCAAGGCTAGCGAGATCAAGTCCATCCAAGAAAGTCGAAATAAGGTCAGCCGCGCCATTACCTATATATCCTACTAGCAGACTCTTATGAGCTGCACGTTCATCTTCGGTCATTGGTGCTAGGCTTAATTTTAGCGTAGTATGCACTACAACAAGAGTATCCAGGAATAACATAAGAAGATCTAAAAGGAAGTTAATAAGAGTCACCACTTCATTACAAAATGCGATAAACGCTTCACATAATCCTACTAGCGCAACTAGTGGACCACCTGATGTTGATGCTGCTGTAATTGCAGCACCTAGGTCTTGTAGGCATGTTATTAGCCATCCGATATCACTAACTATGCCATTTAGT
>CAZMYK010000608.1:0-3146 GCA_964570435.1 uncultured Saprospiraceae bacterium
GCGTGGGTGGTGAAGTGCAGGCAGCCGAAAAAGTCCTTGCAAACTACGGCCTTGAAAAAATAAAATTGGGACCCAAGGACATATTGGCCCTCATCAATGGGACCCAATTTATCGCTGCACATACAGCCCTACTCGTTGAGAAGACACTTTCAAATCTTCGACATGCAGATTTGATCGGAGCGATGATGATCGATGGATTGAAGGGGTCAAGTAAGCCCTTCCTACCTGAGTTACATTCCCTACGACCATTTCCTAGTAATATCCACACAGCAGCTAGATTATCAAAATTTTTGCATGGGTCAAAAATCAAAAAGAGCCATGAGAATTGCTCAAGAGTCCAAGATCCCTATTCACTGAGATGTATGCCTCAAGTACATGGTGCTTCCAGAAACAGTTGGCTGCACTTAAAGGAAAATCTGGAAATTGAAATGAATTCAGTCACAGATAATCCTGTTGTTTTCGATGACAAACACACCATTTCTGGGGGAAATTTCCATGGACAGCCATTGGCACTTCCTATTGACTATGCCTGCCTTGCTAATTCTGAAATCGGTAGTATTTCAGATAGGAGGATGTACTTGGCACTAGAGGGTCGATCAGAAAATGTACCCAAGTTGTTAATGGAAAATACAGGTCTCAATTCGGGTTTTATGATTCTGCAATATACGGCTGCAGCCCTCGCCAGTGAAAACAAGACGCATTGTTTCCCAGCAAGTGCAGACTCAATTGTTACCTCATTAGGCCAGGAAGACCACGTAAGCATGGGGTCAATCGGAGCACGGAAGGCACTGAAGGTTGCCGAAAATACAGAAAAGATACTTGGCATCGAATTGATGTGCGCAGCCCAGGCGTTGGATTTTCATAGACCACTCAAGTCCACTCAACTGTTGGAATCTCTCCATCAGGAAGTGAGGAGGCAGATAAGTTTTAGTAACGAAGACCGACTCTTTTCTGATGATATGGCGAAAGCCATAGCACTTTTAGAAAGCAGGAAACTTATAGAATTAGAAATTAAACATAAAGATGATCGATACAGCAAATATGACCACTTATTCGAAGTTTATTAGTCAATATGCCAAGCACCCAGTTTATACTTCACCGAGAGGTAGTACCCTAAGTGCAAAGTCATGGCAGACAGAGGCTCCATTAAGAATGCTTCTTAATAATCTAGATGCAGCGGTAGCTGAAGATCCATCTAACTTGGTGGTCTATGGCGGGACCGGACAAGCTGCAAGAAGTGTGGAAGCCCTTAACAAAATCATAGATTGCTTGCTCAAACTAGAAGAAGACGAGAGCCTGCTGATTCAGTCTGGTAAAGCTGTGGGAATCATTCCGACACATACACAAGCTCCTCGAGTATTGATCGCGAATAGCAATCTTGTGCCGAAGTACGCTACTTGGGAGCACTTCGATGAGCTACAGAAAAAAGGGCTGATGATGTACGGACAGATGACGGCAGGAAGCTGGATCTATATTGGTACTCAGGGTATTTTGCAGGGTACCTACGAGACCTTCATGGCATGCGGTCAGAAACACTTTCAAAGCGATCTTAGGCATAAGTTACTGGTCAGTGGAGGGCTTGGAGGTATGGGTGGTGCGCAGCCTCTTGCTGCTAAAATGGCCGGAGCCTCGTTCCTGGGTGTCGATGTTGATCCGAAAAGAATCAAAAAAAGATTAGAGAGTGGCTACTTAGATCACATGACTGAAGACTACCAGGAAGCAGTCGAGATTTGTATGAAGGCTAAGCAAGATGGAAGGGCTTATTCTGTTGGTCTAGTTGGCAATATCGTAGATGTTTTAGAACGCCTTGTCCAAGACGAAGTAAGTCCCGATATTCTGACAGACCAGACCTCCGCTCACGATCCTATTAATGGCTATGTCCCACATCAGATCAGCACTTCTGCTAGCGACGCATTGAGGTTAGAAAATTCAAAGGAATACAGGTCCTTATCGATAGCCAGCATGGCACAGCATGTAGAATTGATGCTAAGACTTCAGAGTAGGGGAGCGATCACCTTCGATTATGGTAATAATCTCCGAGCATATGCAGAAGAAGGCGGTGTCAAGAATGCCTTTGACTTTCCAGGATTTGTCCCTGCCTACATCCGTCCTTTGTTTTGCGAAGGCAAGGGCCCCTTCCGCTGGGTAGCCTTGTCGGGAGATCCTGAAGATATTTTTACTACGGATCGAGCTCTAAAGGAAGCATTTAGCGAAAACACACACTTGGTCAATTGGCTAAATAAGGCAGGAGAAATGATCCACTTCCAGGGACTACCTGCAAGAATTTGCTGGCTTGGTCTTGGGGAACGTGAAAAGGCGGGATTAATTTTTAATGACTTGGTACGAAGTGGTAAGGTCAAGGCACCAATTGTGATTGGAAGAGATCACTTGGATTGTGGCTCAGTGGCTTCGCCAAATCGAGAGACCGAGGGAATGAAGGATGGATCTGATGCCGTGTCTGATTGGGCACTTCTGAATCTAATGGGTAATGCTTCTGGCGGTGCAACGTGGATTTCATTTCACCATGGAGGAGGTGTCGGTATGGGTTATTCGCAGCACGCTGGGATGGTTGTTCTTGCCGATGGCACCGATCGGGCGGAAGCTTGCATTAAGCGTGTCTTGCATATAGATCCAGCTATGGGTGTGTTCCGACACAAGGATGCTGGCTATAAAATTGCCGAAGAGAAAAGTAAAGAATATAACTTAGACCTATAAATGACTGAAAAAGATCTATTAATTGGCCCTTTTACACAAGTACTTAGCATGGCCAACTTGCCTAAAGGGGGGAGTATTCGTAGCGAAGAAATGGAAGTGCTTAGAGATGCAGGTATTGTGATTCGTGATGGTCAAATCAAGGAGCTTGGCGACTTTCGTGAAATGGCATCTCAAAATGTCAAAGTACAAGAACTTCAAGGGTCTCATGTGGCCTTACCAGGATTTATAGATGCGCACACTCATATTTGTTTTGGAGGTTCTAGGTTTAGAGATTACGCTGCAAGAAATGCAGGTTCAAGTTACCTGGAAATTGCTGCAAACGGCGGGGGAATCTGGGATACTGTACAGAAGACAAGGTCTGCCAAGGCAAGTGACCTGCTTGGTGATGCCCTAGCGAGGATAGACCGAATGATGCATAATGGTGTGACTAC
>CAZMYK010000609.1:0-3142 GCA_964570435.1 uncultured Saprospiraceae bacterium
GCTAGTCCTGCACGGAAGTCCACCTGCAAGCGTCTCAACATGTTTATGAGATGGATGGTGAGGCGAGATGACCGAGGAGTGGACTTTGGACTATGGGAAAACATCCCCATGTCTGCATTGAAAATTCCCTTAGATGTGCATGTCGAACGAATAGCCCGTAAGTACCAATTGCTGACCAGAAAACAAAGAGACTGGAAGGCTGTGATTGAAATCACCGAACATTTACAGCTTCTCGATCCTGAGGATCCTGTAAAATATGACTATGCACTATTTGGGGAAGGTCTTTTGGAAAAGTAGGCAAGCCAAGAAAGGACAGAAATTTGAGCGGAAAACCCTTGCCACATGAATCAAATAGCAAGCTTTCTCTATTGAAAACCCAAACTTATTAATCAAGGATCTCCATAAGTCTCTCACCAAATTATAATCTATTTTTTACCTTTTGCGCATCACTAAAAAGCGGATCACTAATAGAATTCCCAACTTTGTTCACCTTTTTTATATTAAAACATGAACAAAATTGGGAAGAGGCTGTTAGCCTAGCATTACTAACAAAATTTTCTCATATGTTTTTCGCAGAAATACTAGTCATCCCAAAAGATGATCCCATTGCATTTACATTTTTTACCGGCTACATGGCCATGATGGCCTCGGCAGTTTTCTTCTTCTTCGAACGTTCTCGTGTTGCTGATAAATGGAAGCTGTCCTTATTAGTTTCCGGATTGATTACAGCTATTGCTGCTGTCCACTACTACTACATGAGGGACTACTACCTGGCAACGGGAGAGAATCCTACTGCCTTAAGGTACATTGATTGGACACTAACAGTCCCTCTTATGTGTGTCGAGTTCTATCTCTTGACTAAAGCCGCTGGTGCTAAAGTTTCGCTGCTGTGGAAATTAATCATTGCTTCAGTATGGATGTTGGTCTTCGGTTACATTGGCGAGGCCTTTAATCCAGAAGGTGGAAGCACTTCCCATTCTGTTATCTACGGGGTACTTTCTACACTAGGGTATGTCTATATATTATATACAGCATGGGTAGGTGAGGTTGCTCAGCTTGCAAAAGATTCAGGTAATCCCGCAATTGTAAGGACCATTCGAATCTTAGCATGGTTCATACTGGTCGGATGGGCGATATATCCAATAGGCTACATGTGCATGCCAGGTGGCTGGCTTAATTCAGCATTAGGCTGGGACTCCTCCACAGTTGATCTATTTTACAATATCGCAGACGCGATCAATAAGATCGGTTTCGGATTAGTTGTATACTCGCTCGCAGTAGGACAAGGTTCTAAGGCTTAGTTAGCCCAACAAATAATATCCTTCACTGGGGAGGAGTAGTGATCGTTCCTGCTCCTTCCCTCTTTTGAAAAAAATGAATAAATTTTCACTATACTATATCATTTCAAACTTCATCCTCTTCTCAGCTCTGGGGGCTTCGATATATCAATACTTAGTGCCAATATGTCTACTGGGTCTTTTCACAGTTGGTGTTGCGCATGGTTCCATAGACCATATTCTAAGTGAGGCAGGTGAAAATAGTAAGAAAAGAGTCTTCATTAAGAGGTACTTGCTGCTGATACTCGCAGTAGGTTTTGCATGGTTTATAGAACCAAACGTCTCAGTTCTATTATTCTTAACGATATCTTCTTACCACTTCGGACAGTCGCAATTTGTCAACTATACTTTCCAAAATTTGCTTTGGCGCAGAGTGCTATATCTGGCCTGGGGTGTATTTCTTTTTTCACTACTCTTACTTTTAAATGCAGAAGAACTTTTGAGTTCATTTCCAAGACTCTTCCCTGATATAGTTTTACTTCCAATACTTGTCAAATACTCACTGCTATCAGCGATCTGTTCAGGTATACTATGGTTAGGCATATTTCTGTACCATCAAATATTGCAACAAACAATACATACCTTTTTCTCCGAATTATATATCATTGTTTTGATTGGTATTTCCTTCTATGTCCTCCCCATAATCATAGGTTTCTCTTTGTATTTCATCATTCTTCACTCACTGCCCTCTATGGATGAGGAGTTTAAGCACCTATTCAAGAAATATTCAAGAAATAACTTCTGGAAATTCTTCAAGCTTTTGGCACCCTTCACTACCCTAGCAGCAATTTCGAGCATTGCAATAGTTCTATTTTCACTCAAAATGGGCTTGTCTGATCATATTCCTTTTATTTTGCTGCTCCTACTGTCATGTGTCACTACTCCACATGCCATTGTGATGGACCGGTTCTTTCAGTCCAATAAGCACTTGTCTATATAATAGATCGAGATTTTACTTTGCTAAGATTTTTTGTATCATTAGGGATTTTTCTTAAAAGACACGCGACAATCTATGCCAGTTACATTTTTTTCACCTTCGCAGGTTACCCATATTACTGGCATCAAGGCCCATACCTTAAGAGTATGGGAAAGGAGGTATGATTTCATGGTAGCAGACAGAAAGTCTTCCGGTGCTAGGGTTTATAGTGAAAAAGAGGTAAAGACGCTACTCAATGTAAAGATCTTAATAGAATCTGGACTAAGGATCTCCAAAATAGTGAAACTGACAGAGCAGGAAGTATTCATAGCTGTTGAGAAAATTTACACCCTGGATACCATAGATGACGAAATATACGTCCAGACTCTCATACAATGTATGCTAGAATTTGACGAGGAGAGGTTTAACGAAGTATTTAGCAAACTAATGCAAAACAGAGGACTAGTAAAGTCCATGTCTACTGTTTTTTATCCATTTTTAAGACGTATTGGAGGTCTATGGTTAAATGAAAAAATAATTCCGGTAAATGAGCACTTCATTTCCAACCTTATTCGACAGAAGATTATAAGCGCCATTGACCAACTGGACCTTCCACTTGATGGAGCAAGAAAGATTTGTTTATTCTTGCCCGAAACTGAAGTCCATGAAATAGGACTACTTATGGCCTACTACATATGCAAGAAGGCTGGTTGGCAAGTGCTATATTTCGGCATTAGAGTACCCATCGAAGATCTAGGTGATGCGCTCAAGAAGCAAGATTGCAAGTACGCTTTTTGTCTGATGCAAATCACAAGCGAGGTCCTAGCGAAACAATTGATGCAATTGCTTGAAGAAAATGATTCTTTGTCACTACTACTTGCCGGAAATC
>CAZMYK010000610.1:0-3138 GCA_964570435.1 uncultured Saprospiraceae bacterium
GCTTAAACTCTGGCGCTGGCGTATCGGTATCGCATGGTTCAGCTGCATTAATCAACTCAAAGAAGAGCTTTCAACAAAAACAGTAATGCTGAAGAAAATGGAAAGCGGTCAGCAAAGAAAAGTTGATGCCGACCAATTAAGTTCCTTCTTATCATAAACTATAACTTTGCATTTCAAATCCTGACTTCATGGAAAATCTAAGCTTGGCAGAAATTCAGTTGCAGCTTACTAACGGTAAGACTACCCTTCCCGAAGTGGTAAGATTCTACTTGGGGAAAATCAAAGAGGCAAGTCATCTTAATATATACGTTAATGTCTACTCCGAAGAGGCTCTAGAGAAAGCCGAAAAACTCCAAGCAGCCTTCGAAGATTCTTCTAAGCAAGTAGGAAAACTCTTCGGCGCTGTAATTTCAATCAAGGATGTTATCTGCTATAAGGGTCATCCCGTTTCGGCAGGCTCGAAGATGCTATCGGGCTTCGAATCACTTTACAGTTCTACAGCAGTCGAAAGACTAGTGGCGGAGGATGCCATCATTATTGGTTCGACAAATTGTGATGAATTCGCGATGGGCTCATCTAATGAAAATAGCTGCTATGGGCCAACTAGAAACGCTGATGCCCCAGACCACATCCCAGGAGGCTCAAGCGGAGGAGCGGCTGTATCCGTTCAGGCCAGCACTTGCTTGCTCGCGTTGGGAAGTGATACTGGCGGATCTGTACGGCAACCTGCGGCCTTTTGTAATGTAATAGGAATGAAACCTTCCTACGGCAGAATCTCAAGACATGGCCTGATTGCCTATGCCAGTTCATTCGACCAGATTGGCCTAGTAGGTAAGAAAACGGAGGACCTTGCAAGGATATTGGAGGTCATTTCAGGTCCAGATCGATATGATAGTACAGTCAGCAAGGAGCCAGTTCCGTCGTTTAGCAAAAATATTGACGTAGATCAAAAAAAGAAAATCGGGGTACTTAAATCATTGATCGAGCATCCTAAAATGAATGGCGAGATCAGAGTACAAATGGAAAACTGCCTCGGGCGCTTAGAAGCAGAGGGGCACGAACTTGTGGACTTAGATTTTGCCAACCTTGACTACCTGGTACCTTGCTACTATGTTCTTACCACTGCCGAGGCATCTTCAAACCTATCAAGATACGATGGAGTGAAATATGGGCATCGCTCGGATAACATTTCAAACTTAGAGTCGTTATATAAACTTTCACGGACTGAAGGCTTCGGCATGGAGGTGAAGCGTCGCATAATGCTAGGAACCTTCGTTTTGAGTTCCGGTTACTACGATGCCTATTTTGAGAAAGCTCAGAAGATTAGAAAGATAGTGAAGAATGAGATCGATGAGCTCTTCGCAAAAGTTGATGTCTTGGCCCTCCCAACCACTTTGGATTATCCATGGGAGATTGGTGATAAGGACCAAGACCCTGTAAGTATCTACCTTAGTGACGTGTTCACAGTTATTGCTAATCTATGTGGTATTCCTGCCATAAGTTTTCCGCTTGGAAGGGGCAGTAATAATCTGTCGTCGGGAATACAACTTATCAGTAATTCATTCGAAGAACAGCAGCTTTTCAATATGTCGGCCATTTTGCAAAACATGGCATAGTTATTGGTTTTCTCCTAACTAAAGATTAACGAAAGTTATAATATGTTTAGGAATTTGATGTTTTGCTAAAAAGTACTACCTTTGCAGTCCCAAATTCGGAATTGAAAGCAGAATAGAGTGTTTACCCGCATTTTATTTTGTTAATTTTTATAAAGCAGATTATAATTTTGATTTGATCTATCTTGATTAAATTAAAATAAGAATTTTTACCCATGAGCGAAATCAAATTGCCTTTTAGGCGAGTAAATTTGGTATTGGCACTCCTTGCCCTGGTCTTAAGTATTCAGGCTGAGGAAGTAAGTTACATTGGAACATCGACACATGACGAAATCGAGCAACGTCTCGAGGACCTCCATGCTAAGGTGGACCTTAAGCTAACCCCTGAAGTAAAGAAATACCTCAAAGACTATGTTGTTTCTTACCGACATAGTAGCGAGAAACTTCTTGGAAGGTCCTTGATGTACTTTCCAGATATCGATCGTAAAATTAAGGAGAAGCAAGTACCCACAGAAATCAAATACCTCTCCATCGTGGAATCCTCTCTAAAGCCATCTGCTCGGTCTAGAGTTGGAGCAGTGGGTCTTTGGCAATTCATGAAGGCAACAGCTCGAATGTATGGCCTAAAGATCGATAAGGATGTAGACGAACGAAAGGATGTAGATAAGTCAACAGAAGCCGCTCTAGAATACCTTAAAGATCTGAATGAGAGATTCGGCGATTGGACACTAGCGCTAGCAGCGTACAATTGTGGTCCTGGCAATGTAAGAAAAGCCATCAGGAAATCTGGTGGACATGACTACTGGTCCATTAGAAGTCATCTTCCTCGCGAGACTAGGAACTACGTACCCAAATTCATAGCCATTACATATGTTATGAATTACTACAGCGAACATGAATTAGACCCACAGTACCCAGAGGAACTTTTTATTAAGACAAGAAAGGCCAAGGTCTTCAGTCCTACTACCTTCACCGCACTTAGTAACATTACCGGCATGACGGTGGAAGAAATCAAGAACTATAACCCGTCCTACATTGGAAGTCACATTCCAGGAACAATCCAAGGAAGGATTATTGAATTGCCATCCCTGCAGATGTACACCTTTTTAGAAGCAACCGAATCCTTAGAGCACTTGATAGCTGACCCCTTGCAAGATCTTGAAGAAGAATCCAAGGTGGCTGCACAGGTATTAGAAAGACGGGAAGAGCTGGCAGAGATAGGACAACTCCCAAGCATAAAGTTGGAAAGAAGTGAACTACTTTACTCGGCAGATAAGAGACTTATTAATGCTACAATTGGTATCCGAGAAGAAATGGAGATCGACTTAGATATAGTCAAGAGAAAAGAACTTACACCCATCTTCGACCGCAAGAAGACTAAGAAATTGAAAAATAAGGAAATGGCCGCCAAGGTGAGAAAGGCCATCATTCTTAGGTAAGAGAGAGGGAGTTTCAAGCAGGCAAATTCACAAAATAAAAAAGGGGCTTTCTGCAGGTGCAGAAAACCCCAATCTATTACCAAAAC
>CAZMYK010000611.1:0-3120 GCA_964570435.1 uncultured Saprospiraceae bacterium
TAACTACTTATATCTACACTTTTTCGATATCACTTTAGTCCTTTTCTGCCTTCGCTGAATCTTCATGATTTCCATATATATCAGGCATCTATCCGTTTTATAAGTGCTTGTAAACGTTTACAATCTGAAAAGTGGATTCGAAATAGCTGCTAGCGTCATCATTTAGTGCACCACCAAGATAGCGAAATTTGCCCATCAAGAATTAAGGATCTGACCATCTAAGGCTTCGAACCTTGACTTTGATTGCTTGCACCTGCGTACTTTTATCAGAGCCATTGACATGTTCACAAACCTGGCAAAGTCGCCAGGCTAATAATATTCAATTTTTCTCAAGTGGATGTGCCTTAATCGTTGCTCAGTGTATGAATCTCGACGTATCCAATTTCCTAGACGATCATATTGGTAGACCGCACTTTTAGACTTTAGTTTCTCGATGCCGTCTTCCATTGTCCATCGCCGATCTACACTGATAAAACCTTCGGAATTATACTGAAAAATGGTCCTTGTATTCTTTCGATGATCGATCATTTTTTTTTGAGCCAAGACATTGCCTTTGTACTCGTAGAATTCTTCTTTGATGAGGGTGCCATCTGGTTTTTGAAAGACAATGGACGATAATTCCCCACTCCTATTGTAAGAATGAAGCCTCGTGCTTGGATTCTGCTCGCTGTCGTAGGTCTCCATCTTAAGCCTCCCTTTTCTATCGTATTCGAAGGTACGGGTCCACCGCTTTTTCTTGTAGCGGTAGTGCACTTCTTGTACCCTTTGTTGTAATTCATTATAGGAAAAGACCTTGCTTATGTATATCGTGCTATCGTAGTGATACGCCCTATCTTGCTCAAGATTACCCACTTCGTCATAGGTCAATTCATGGAAGTAGTCGACCAGTCCTTCTTCGTTGTATATGATTTTTTTTCTTACTTTCCCTTGATCACTAAAGGACTGAACAGTGCGATAGTCAAGCTTTTCTGGCCTATATGAATCGTTCTCTGTTGCCATGCCATCCTCATTAAAGGATACTTTTTCAACACTTTGTAGGATGAAGTCCCTCTCAAAATCCGGTTCATTGAGGTCTATTGAATCTACATTGTATATAAATTGGTAGGATTTTTCTTCTAGGGTTTTTACATTATTCTTCAATTCCCATGTTACAAAATCACTGTCCTGTTCACTATCAGAACTTACTTTTAAGCAAGATATACAGAAAGCGAAAGCAATTAGAAGTATGTAGAATTGATTATTCATTCGTTTTTTTATCCTTTAAACTTTGATTCTTAATCGGGGTAGTCAATTTTTAATTCTGGGTTATTGGACTTTATTTGTTTAATCGAACTTCGGTATTCAAAATCTCTAATTGCATCCAATTTCAGTGAGGAAATGATGTAACAATTGGTCAATGGCGAAATATCTTTAATCCTCGTATTTGTGATATTTACCCTCTTCAATTTTCGGCAGTTTCGAAGAAAAGACACGTCTGTGATCCGTGTGCCATCAACATAGAATTCCTCGAGTGTTGTGACCTCACGCAACATATCTAAGTTATCCAGCCTGGTTCTTGCGAATGATATAGACCTTAACTTCTTGAATCGGGCCAGGACTGAAAAGTCTAGCAAGTTGGAGCATTGTCTAGCACTAATTTCTTCAATGTCTAGGTTGTTTTCCAAAAAGGATAGTGAAGTCACCTCCTTATTGTATTTCATATCAATCTTTCGGAGTTTTGTTAATGCCTTTAAGACTTCTAGTCCTTCATCTGTAGCTTGACTGTTCGCGTAGATATCCAAGTAGGTCAATTCTTCAAGGCTAGCTACAGGTTCATAGTTTTTAAAGGTGTGATTCGAACCATGGAGGTTCAATTCTCTCAACTGAGGTGTGTCGTATAGAAATGAAAGTGAGCTGACTTCGCTCATATATAGGTCGAGTTTGCGTAGACGTTTTAGTTGACCAAGTGCTTTTGTATTCGTGACCCTAGTTCCATGTAAGCTGAGATCTATTAATGCGCTAAGTGTTCCTATCGGTTGAAGGTCCAATGCTTCTTCCCTTGAACGATACAAGGAGGTGAGGGCGAATAATTCAAGAGAATCTAGGTTTGAAATTGCTGAGATGTCTGTAATATTTTCGTTGCCTGATACATACAATTTTGTGACCCACCTCAGTCCTTCACACAGCATGTCGAAGTCAGCTTGTCCTGCACCTCTTCGAAGATGAATGCTTCTCCTTTCCTTGCTATTTATTCTATTGATACTGTCAACACCTTCTGGCGTAAGATGATCAATCCAAATGCTTCGCAATTGTACTTTGAAATCTTTGTTTTTAGCTTGGGCCATCAACGATACTCCAAGCATTACGCAAAAACATATGAGCACGCCCGTTCTAGTCATTTCCTTTAGTTCTCTTCACTTTGCAAGCTCGCTAATTCACCGGAACTGCAGATCATCCAATTGGGAATGGCAGTGAGGTAGATGCCAGTATATTGCAGAGTCTATGACATTTAATATTCTCCTCGTAATCTAAGCAATAACATGCAAAGTGAATGAATCTACCGCTAATTTTTAAGGCCAACACTAGGATAGTCAATCTTCTTAAATTCCCATCCTAGCTTGTAATCTGACTTCTTTAATCCTGATGCTTAGTTGTCGATGAAGCCATCACAATCATTGTCAAGGCCGTCAGCAAGCTCAGTAGCTCCTTGGTAAACCTGCGGATTGGAATCGTCGCAATCCAAAAGATTACTGACATATCCCATTGGTGCAGAGCATAGAATGGCCTTTTTTATTGGATCACCGAAGCCATCTCCATCAGCATCTGCATAAAAGATGGTCGGATATCCATCTTCGTCAATGAAACCATCGCAATCATCATCAATTCCATTGCAATTATCATTCGCCATCGGATTAATGCTAGCATCGGTGTCATCACAATCGTCATTATTTGTGACTTGATCTACATTAGCCACACAAACACCGAAGGGTGGCAGTGTAGAATCACCATATCCATCACCATCTCTGTCGTACCACACCATCATGGGACTTTGGTCCTCATCAATGAAACCATCGCAATCATCATCAATTCCATTGCAATTATCATTCGCCATAGGATTAATACTAGCATCGGTATCATCAC
>CAZMYK010000612.1:0-3113 GCA_964570435.1 uncultured Saprospiraceae bacterium
CTATTGTCTTGTGGCTTCAATTCAACGTTCCCTTCAGAAATTGCCCTGACTGTCTTCAAGACCACTGAGGCACCAAGTTCCATTAGTCTTGCATAAACTTCGCCAGTAGTTTCCTCATTTCCGATACTCAATTTTTCCTGGAATAAGAGGTCACCCGTATCGATTTCGTGCTTTAGCTTGAAGGAAGTGACACCAGTCTCCTTTTCGCCATTCACGACTGCCCAGTGAATCGGCGCCGCTCCACGATATTGTGGTAGCAAGCTTCCGTGCAGGTTATAGGTGCCTTCACTTGGCATGTTCCAGACAATTTCTGGAAGCATTCTGAAGGCCACAACAATCTGTATATCAGCTTTGTAAGATGATAACTTGGAAATGAAAGAACTTGCTTTCAGATTTGCTGGTTGTAATATGGGAAGTTCTTCCGCTAAGGCATACTTCTTGATCGCTGATTCAATCAAACGCTTGCCACCACGGCCACCATGCTTATCAGTAGCTGTCACAACCGCCACTACATTTATGCCACTTTCAACCAAAATCTTCAAGCTCGGGACTGCAAATTCTGGGGTCCCCATGAAAATAACACGCATATCACTATTTCTTTATAAATTACGCACGAAAGAACTAACTATAAATAATTATAGTTGTAAATCAGGAAAGTAGTAATTGTTTCTTAGAACATCTTAATTTTTGCAAGGATAATGAATAACTGGGTACTAACACTAATTGCAATTCTCCTTATTAATGGCCTAGTCTTTTCACAAGCTAACACAGTGGAAGGATATGTCTTTGAAGAAGGAAATCGAGGCTACCTTAATCAGGTTACTATCAACATCTATAATGCAGTTGATAATACCTTCGTAGGCAGTGCAAGGACAAATCAAGAGGGATTTTTTACACTGGACCTGGGTGCAAAGCAGTCCTATAAGCTAGTCGCCAATAAAAGGATTTTCGAGGAAAAGACTATGACCTTCGAAACAGAGTCAGAAGCAAAGACATTTTTGAAAGTTGTAATGAAGAGGGAAGAGGGCTACCTTTTTGAGGTAACATTGGCACCCAAAAGGGACAATGAAGACGTGGTCGTAGATGCTATAACTGGTGCCCTAATTGAAGTTTACAACAACACCAAAAAGGAAGAAGTATTGGTATTGGAAAATCACCCATCACCAGACTTTAAGGTTCACTTCAAAAAAGGAAATCACTACACAGTTTTAGTAAGAAGGGAAGGTTTTTTGACCAAGCGGATGGAAGCCTTTGTAAATGTAGAGGGATGCATTCTTTGCTTCGAGGGAGTAGGGGAGGTCAAACCGGGAGTTTCTGATAACCTCACGGAAGGAATGAGCATGGGGACCTTACTAGCAAATGTGGAAATGCAACCTATATACGAAGGAAAAATAATTGAGATTCCCTTTGTATACTATGAATTTGGAAAATCGGAATTGACAAAGGAAGGGAGAGAAAATCTTGGAAATCTAGGTGCAATAATGAAGGATAATCCACAATTGAATGTAGAGCTTGGCTCTCACACTGATGTACGAGGAACGTCGGCAGATAATTTGAAACTATCTGATAAACGTGCGAAATCCGCTGTTGACTTCTTGACAGGCGAAATGTCGATTGAACAGTCTCGGATAATTGCGAAAGGATATGGAGAGTCCAGGATTAAGAACAAATGTAAGGCTGGAGTTACGTGCACAGAAGCAGAACATATGGAAAACCGCAGGACTGAAATTAAGATCCTACAGATGAATGCGGACATGGTGCCGCTCAGTAGCTTAGCTTCTATGAAGGTAGAGGAAGAGTTTATGCGCCAACTAATGGAAGGTGATGGAATACAACAAGTAAGTTACCAGGAAAAAGAGGCATCAGATCACGAAAATCCCGATGTAGACCTTGAAATTCCTAATGAAATCAAAGGGGATCCGGCGGCTAGGTCTTTGAATGCACAGGAAGATGGTGCCGAAGTGAAGGACAAAAATGCACTTGATATTGATAAGAGGCAGGTGAAGGGTAAGGAAGCAGAAGTGGAAAACAGGGCCAGTACAACAAAACATAAAGTAAAGAAGCAAGAGTCATCTGAGGAGGAGGCCTCGTTGCGTGAGAACGTTGAAGAAGCTAAAGCTAAGGAAGAAGCAGCACAAGAAGATCTTAGATTAAAGTACTTAGCAATTGAGGAAGAGCAAAAAGCTGCAGAGGAACAAAGGAAGGCGCAAAGATTAGCCGCAGAGAAGGCGCAAGAAAAATTACGATTGAAAGAGGATGCTAGGTTGAAAGCTGAAGTTGAAACACTAGCACTGGAAAAAAAGAAAGCTGAATTTGCTAGTAAGAGTAGCGATCCAGGCCTATCAAATGAAGGATTCTCTGGATATAGAGTGGTAGTTCATTTTTCTAGTCTACCGCTTTCTGGTGATCACGATATTTTCAAGCGCTTTGACAATGTTTTGTCCTATGAAACTGCCCAGAAAAATATACTCTATATGGTGGGCGAATTTCGGGGTTTGGCCTTAGCAAAGAAGTATCAGGAAGAGAGTCTAGCGGCAGACTTTCCTAGTTCTTATGTAGTGGGATTTCTAAATGGAAAAAAAATAAATATAGAATAATGACAGCTAAGGAATTTTTGATGGATCTACCTGGTAAGGTTGCTCCAGAAGCAATAGAAGGAGTGAACACCCTTTTTCATTTTAATCTCGATGGAGAAGAGGGAGAAAATGTATCCGTAGGAATAAAGGATGGCAAGGCATATAGTGTAGAAGGATTAGAGGGTGATGCTACTTGTGTAGTAAGAGCAAAATCGGATAACTTACTGAAGATATTAAAAGGAGACATGAATCCCATGATGGCTGTGCTTACCGGAAAGCTAAAGATCAGCGACCAAAAGGAAATGTTGAAATACGCTAAGATCTTTGGTCTTATGTAGGAAACGAACGTTGCGCAGCAAATCTAGCGGAGCTAGAATAGTTCGTTTCCCGGCAGCAGACCTGCCGGATGGGGGGTGTTGCGTAGCAAATCTAGCGGAGCTAGAATAGTTCGTTTGCCGGCAGCAGACCTGCCGGATGGGAGGCGTTGCGCAGCAAATCTAGCGGAGCTAGAATAGTTCGTTTCCCGGCAGCAGACCT
>CAZMYK010000613.1:0-3112 GCA_964570435.1 uncultured Saprospiraceae bacterium
CTCGATAGGAAAAGATTGTAGCAGGTTATTCCAGGATGTTGTACTTTCGTTCTGAATACTTTGCACTATGAAGGCACAAATTCTTATATATTTCCTATTTACCTTTGCAATTTGCAAGCCCTATTGTCAGTTGCAAATTGATGAGGACTTTTCTATTCAGACTGTCACATCAGAAATCCAGAAGCCTAATGGGCTAATTTTTGACGCCGAAGGACGGATGCTCGTCTGGGAAAAGGTAGGTCTTGTGTGGTTACTTGAAGATGGTAAGCTTCAAGAAGAACCGATCTTGGACCTCAGAGAAGAGGTGATGAGCAATGGAGACTTGGGGCTCCTTAGTCTTGCATTGGATCCGAATTTTACATCCAATGGTTTTTTATATGCATATTATTCGGTTGATTATCATCATTTAATACATTATGGTACCGATTTATATGATGAGAATAAGTCTCAAGACAATCGGGCTACAATTGGACGAGTAAGTAGGTTTACTCTCGATGATTTTAAATTGCAAGCTGAGTCCCGCACAGTCATCTTAGGAAAAACGATTAGCACTGGAATCCCTATTATGCATAATTCGCATGTTGGTGGCACATTGTTGTTTGGAGATGATGGAACGCTATTGCTTTCGATCGGAGACTGCGAAACTTGGGAAGGAAACTATGTTGGCGATGGCCCGCCATACTTTAATTCAAAGGTAGAACAAGCGCTAGAGGATGGGATTATTAGACCCGAGGAGGAGGTAGGGACCATGCGTTCGCAAATGATCAATTCATACAGTGGTAAGGTTATTAGATTCGATGCTACTAGTGGTGCAGGAATTCCATCTATTCCATTCTATGATGAGGCCCAGCCAGATGGTCCGGCTTCGAAGGTTTGGGCCTTGGGATTTCGCAACCCCTTTAGAATGTCTATTAGACAGGGCTCAGGATCTACAAATCCGAATGATGGCCTACCTGGAACCCTATTCGTAGGTGAAGTAGGAGCAGCTTCTTGGGAAGAACTGAATATCATTACTGAAAAGGGTTTGAACTTTGGATGGCCAATCATCGAAGGAAATGGTCTAAGTGACCTATACGACCTTGTGCAAACAAACAAGGACGTCATCAACCCGTGCGACGGAAAGCCGGTGCTATTTCGAGATTTAGTAAAATTACCCCATGGCAAGGCAGTGAACTTCCCTAATCCCTGCGACAATAGCACCGAACTCCCTGAAGATGTGACCTTTATCTGCGAATTGCCAGCCTTGAATCTTGCCCACATTACAGTTGGTCTAGGTGTCTTTACGCACTCATTTGATGATGATGGCAAGTTGATGAACATTAGGATAGAGGAGTCAGACATCGATAGTGATGTAGGATTGATTAGGAGTAATGCTGCAATCGCTGGACCCACCTACGCTGGAAATCAATTTCCAGAGGAATACATAGGGGATCTATTCATTACGGACTTTGCCAATGGCTGGATTGCAAGGGTAGAACTTGACCTTAACGAAGAAGTGCAAGGTTTGTATTCGTTTTATAAGGATACCTTTAAGATCAAGCATCTAGCTGAAAGTCCTGTGGTTGGTTGTATCTACCTGATAGAGAATAGGGGCCACATTAGAAAGATTTGTTATGACGTAAATGTGCCTCCAATTGTTGATATCAAGCTTAGTAAAAATTTTGGGACCTCGCCCTTGACAATAGATTTCAACGCGTCACAAAGTGTAGATCCTGAGGGGGAAGATTTAACATTTGAATGGGATTTCGGGAATGGCACAACGAGCACGAGCGCTCTTGCCTCAAGTACTTTCAGTTCTTCTAACATAGAAAATTTTACAGTTAAACTTACTGTGACCGACAGCGAAGGGGCCAGCTCCAGTGAAGAGGTGCTTATTTCCTTGAACAATAGTCCTCCGTCGGCAAAGATTCTTGGTATTCAGGAAGGTGACCCGTATTCATTGGTTGGCTTGAATCATTTTTCCCTTAAAAGTGAAAAGGCTGATGAAGAAACAGGAGAAGAATCACTCACTGAGCAGTGGTCCATTTTCTTACATCATAATACGCACTTCCATAAGGAGGAGGAGTATACAAGCTCAGAGATTGATATTACCATACCACCTGTGGGTTGTGGAAATGAAGTATTTTACTATCGAGTTAAGCTAGAAGTAAAAGATCCTCAAGGACTTGCAACTTACGATGAGGTAAATATTTACCCAGATTGTGCAAATGATTTTGCAAACTTGCTAAGTTTTAAAGCCGGAAAAGCGCAAGATGGCGTCCAGCTAGATTGGGAGGTTGATGAGGTGGATGGTCTTTCAAAGTTTGTTTTGTTACGGCAAAGCTTTACAGAAGAAAATGAATACCAGGAAATACACAGACTCGCAGGCCAGCTTGTTTCAGGAGCTTATGAATTCTTAGACCACGATCCTGTGGACGGACCTAATTATTATACCCTTAGATTAGATGGAGAGAGGGGTCCAGCAGCCTATTCGGAGACGAGGAAGGTCATATTCCTTAGTAAGGGCATTGTCATCTTTCCCAATCCAATGGTCACCTATTTCGATGTGCTCATTGCAGATTTAGAAGGCGAAGCGGTGGTCGAGATTTATGATAGCAGCGGAAAGTTCTTAGAGAAACACAGTATTAATGGAGCCGGAGAGACCATGGGTAGAATCACACCTAGTCTTATGGATGCAAATGGGATATATACGATTGTTGTAAAAAGGGGGGAGAGTATTGTAAAGGGACAAATGATGATTAAGCACAAACCCTGAATCTTGCACTAGGCCTAACTTGAGATGCTTGCAAAAAGCTCTTTAGCTGTCCCAGATTCACAAGGTTAAGAAATCCTACCATAGTTTTTGAATTTCTTTTGAAGTCGGACAACTTCCCTTCTCAAGGTCTCATTTTCTTGGGTCTCAAGTGAGGGATCTGCATCGAGAATCTTTTCAGCAATGTGTCTTGCTGCAGTGAGGATGGGAGTATCAGTGGAAAGGTTAGCAATCGCAAAGTCCATATATCCTGATTGCTGAATACCTTCTATATTTCCAGCTCCACGAAGTTCCATATCAGCTTCAGCGATTTCGAATCCATTATTAGTCCTCACCATGGTATTAAGTCTCTCCCTCCCT
>CAZMYK010000614.1:0-3105 GCA_964570435.1 uncultured Saprospiraceae bacterium
TACCTCGTATCTTCGGCAAGAAGAACCTCAATATCCTTATCGGGATTTACATCTAACTCAAAAATGTCAAATCCACTGCCACCGCGGTTCGAGCAAAGATAAATCTTCGAGCGGTCACTATTGAAGGTGGGGTACATGTCTTCGAATTCCGAGTTTAAGAAGTCGACCTCCCTCGGTTCTGAGAAATCTTTCGTAGTCTTATTGGATATATATTTGATCTGAGAATTTCCACCCTCATTGCTTGAATAAAGCAAGGTAAAATGAGTCTCTGTGATGTCATGGTCTACTAGCAAATTGGGGCCAAATTCATCACCACTTGTATTGATCCTACTCAGGCCTTTTTCAATCACCTCGTAGTCCTCCCTGAAGGTTGCCCAATTGTCATACTCGTTGGTGACTTTGAGGTCCCCAGATGTCTTGTTAAAATTGACATTCATGGGCTGGTAGATCACATCAAATTGTCCTCCACCACTGCTCCTGTTCGTCGAAAAACAAAAAGGGATCAGGTAACCTAGGGTCGGGGCGGTCGAATTGTAGTCATCATGCTGTGAATTGAAGTCTTCAAGATTAACTGGGACCTCAGGCAGTTCACCCTCATTGAACTTGTATCCTGTAATGCTCTTAATACATGAGGACGCAAGAATTATTGCGCAAAGTAAGGAAGCCGTAAGAAGGAATTTCATGTGATTTAGGTTCTTTACCATCTTAAACGTTTTGCTAGGGTATTTGTATTGCTAAATTATGGATCAAGAAGGACAAGGACAAGCTAAACCCTCCTTTGTCTAATAAAATTTAGGAATACGCTATGACATTCTTCCAATCTCGAAGATCCTTGTTAACTTAAGTCTAGCTTTTTTACCAAAGCAATGAAAACATAACAATATGGAACGCAGAGTTTTCTTAAAGTCATCGGTTCTAGGGATGACAGCCGCTGGTCTTGGACTAGACTTGCTGGGCACATCAAAAAAGACACACATTTTGACGCTCAGCTTCGATGACGGATTCAAGAAGTCCCTGTATAAGATCGCTGACATATATGAGAATTACGACCTATCGGCATGTTTCAATGTTATCGCGTCAGGGCACCTTCCTGACTTTCAAAAAGTTGATGATTGGATACTGCCTGAGCTTCTTGGGAATTTCAATGATTGGAACGCTCTCAAATCAAGAGGTCATGAAGTGATGCCACACAGTTGGAGGCATTTAAATTTGGCCCGCCAACCCATCGAAGAGGCAAAAAAATTGATCGATAAGTGCCTTGACTATTTTACGGCCCATCTTGAAGGTTACGATAATTCCAAGGCCGTATTTAACTTTCCATTTAACTCTTCGACTCCTGAGCTGGAAGCATATACTCTTTCGAAGGTCCAAGCCATTAGATCCAGGGCACTGGATGACAAGGCAAGTGATAACATCTTTCGCAAGGGCTGCAAGACCATGGGGCCAAAGAATATTGATGGATGGGTGAAGAAGGAAGTGAACAAGTTTCTTAAGTCTCCTGGAGGCTGGCTGATCCTTAATGTTCACGGAGTAGATGGTGAAGGTTGGGGACCAATGAGCTCGACTTATCTAGACAAGCTTTTATCCAAATTGACAAAAGTCGACAGTCTTGAAGTGCTGCCGACGGCATTCGTCCTAAATCGGATCAAGGATGACTAGGCTAAGATTCATACCACCTCCCATGAGTAGTCAAGAATCAAATAGATTGCCAAATTTGCCTGCATTGTCCTTAATAAAAAGCACCTAGGAAGATGAAAGTGGGAGTATTTCAAGACGTGCATGCCAACCTGCCTGCCTTCCAGAAGGCGATTGAAATATTCCGGGAACATGGATGTGATAGGATCTACCATGTTGGGGATCTTATCGCAATAGGCCCATATCCTAGGGAAGTCATGGACAGTGCCCTAGAGGTGGAGAATCTAAAATTCATCATGGGCAACCACGACTACTGGTATGCCTTTGGTATCCCGAATCCGATACCTTCCTGGATGAGCAAGGGTGAGGTGGAGCACCAAGACTGGACACATCTTCAGTTGGGCTCAGGCAGAAAATCCCTAGTCAGAGAATGGAAATTTAGGGAAGACCTAAGCACTAGGTCGGGCGTCAAGATCACCTTCATGCACTATGCCTTCGATAATGAAAGTCAGTGGTTTAAGGGACATATTATGAGACCGACAAGGGAGGAAGCCGACCAACTCTTCGATAACGTAGAAGCTGACTACATATTCTATGGTCATAACCACCTAGCAAGCGATATTAAGGGGAGGTCCCACTATATCAACTTGGGTTCCGCAGGTTGCTACAACAAGGCGGAAGTTCGGCTAGCCATCATTTGCAGTAGTGAGAAAGGTGTAAGTGTTGAAAAAATAAAGGCTGCCTATGAAGATAATGGACTGATCGAGGCCTTCGAACGGCGCAAGGTTCCAGCAAGAGATTTTATTACGCAAAATTTTATGACCCGTAAATAAGAAGGTGGAAAGTAATACAGAAATAGTTGTCCGTAAGTATGCTAATCTAGCTCAGGAAACAAAGAATAAATTGAACGACTATATCGCTGCGGAATTTGGTCATATTCCCTTCGTTGCCGAGACTGAATGGGCAAGTCCGGATTGGACCATTATCAGCTATGTCAATGGTGAGATTGCTGCCTTTTACAACATCGTCGAACGCTCAGTATTTGTAGATAGCGTTGAAAGGAAGGTGGGAGGAGTTAACAATGTCATTTCGTTGCAAGAGTACCGTGGGCAGGGCATTATGAGCAAGATGCTTCAAGGTCTAGGAGACCTCATATTCGAAAATTTGGGTTGTGAGATGGGGCTCTTGCTTTGTGCCGATGACCTGATAGCTTACTATGAAAAATTTGCCTGGTATTCTACTTCCTGTCCAGTATATTTCGAGCAAAGCAGCGGCAAAAAGTTATGGGGCGCGAGAACGATGCTACTGTCAAGGCAAACGAGATTTGAGCCCAATCTCATTGACTTAAATGGCCTTCCCTGGTAGCTAGAACGTAGTCACATCATGTGAGATAAGTTCATCCTTCGACGTTGTATGAGTCCTAAATTATGTAATAAATCCACTACCTTGGCCTCGGATAACAAAGGGTCG
>CAZMYK010000615.1:0-3083 GCA_964570435.1 uncultured Saprospiraceae bacterium
TTCGACAAAACAAATATGACAATGAATTCGAATGGGACCAACCATATGGTGCGGGGGCAGGATTTAGTTTAGAAACTGCTGCAGGTATCTTTGGTGTCAATGTTGCGGTGGGTTCGCAGAAAGGCAACCCCCTTGACCTCAGAAATGTCAAAACTCATATGGGCTTCTTGGGATTGTTCTAGGATATAGATTTCTTCGATCTTTTGGATATCCAAGAACCATCCAAGTGGCAGACGCATCCATTAGCCCAACTTCTCACTTACCCAAAGGATCCCAAATCCCAAGGAGACCAGGAGTAAGGAAATCCAGAAAGGAATTTCTCGCTTTTCAGTATAAGTACTTGTGGTGACTTCATTTTTGGCAGTCAGTTCCGTAATGGCCTTTCTCACTCGCATTTCTTTTATTGTCTTCCATGAAGTACTTTTCCCAGAATAGAATCTAGCTTCACTAGCATCTGAACTTCTAGTAACAGTGTTCCATCCTGCCCTAGGTTGTACCTTTGCAGTAGCATGTCCTTCCAAGAAGGGAGTCCTCATCAGTTTGATCTTGGTACTATCTAGGAGCAATACATCATCTCTTGAAAGTCCATAAAAATCTATTGTTTCTGTATGACCAGCTGTTGCAGTCCGTGGAGCCCTTACGGAGAATTCATTAATATCCACAGTATATGCATCGTTTAGGATTTGAGTCCAATGAGAATTATAAGCAGCAACTTGATCAGTCAGTAAAAGTTTGTACGTATCAGTCCATGCCAATAGGACCACATTTCCGAAATTCAACGGATAATAATGGCCATATGCTTTTGATGCCCATGACCTTGAATTTTCATACACTAACTCACTGAGGTCGACACCTGCAAATTCTGTCATTCCTGAACGACGAACTTGATTTCTTGGTAGAGACTTAGCTACAGCGTTCTTTTCATCCGCTTGGAGCAGAAGGCCAAGACCAGTCTTCGAAACTGCAGCGAGAATTCGTCCCCGATCCAGTTTTGAAATTGCATTCCAAGATCCTACATCCATAAGGACTAAGTCAAATCGAGCTAGCAAGGAGGGTGACCAAGTTGAGACGTTAAACTTAGCAATGTTGGTGAAGGAAGTGTTGTACTTTTCTCTAGCAACTTTCACCCTTTGCACCACTCCGTGACCCTCTTGTTTCCAATGATTCTTAAGGTAGTTAAATTCGAAATTGGGACTTGAGGCATAAATCAGCATGTTGAGTTTCTTTGCTGCTTCTACTTCGATGGCAATCACCTCAGTTAGCGTATCTAAGTCGCGCTCAAACTTCAGCTCAAACTCATAGAGACCAGGGCTACCGGCAGTCCACTTGTGTGTAAAATCACCACCCTTATTGACCGAGAGCTCTTGTTCCTCCCCTCTCGTTGAAATGAAAACTAGTCTTGATTCAGCAGCCTTGTCTCGCAGTAGTTTACCCATCAGTCTAATCTCCTCTCCCTCCACTGCCTTATTTGGTGCTGATATGCCATAAATACCTTCACTTACCTCGCTGTCACCTGGAATTACCGCGTAGGACCCTATTAGGTCAATCCCTTCAAGATCATGATCTAGTCCTTGTAAGATTACTGTATCGGTTCTACGGGCATCAGCAGAATTCAAAAAGTCAAATATGTTTCCTACTTCGCTATTTTCTTTCGGCATGTACTTAACCCACGTTGGTTGAAGAATGGCAAAAAACAGCCCTATAATTGCAATGATGAGACCGATGCGACTTAAGCTCTTTTCGGACCAATAGAAGAAGATAGCCAATAAGAAAAGCAAGACTAGGGATATGAAAATGTGCTCATATGTCCATTCAATGGTCATAGTGCTTCAATTGCTGCTTGATTGACTGGGTGTCGTATAATTTTTCTCGGCGCAATGACCTCTTCTTCAATGGGTAGGACATTTAAAAACAAACTGATCATTGCCAGGTGATCTTTTCTTTCAATGATCGAGTCATCACTTAAGATCTGTCGCAACGTGGAAAGACTAGGAAGTAAGCCTACTTGTTCCACAGCGAGAACCGCCATTTGCTGCCCAGCTAACTCAATAAGCGCCCTTTCCTGCTTACTTAAGATGTATCCTTCTGTGGATCGAGAAGACAGCATTTCAAAGGCCTTTTTGACATGACCTAGGTGGTCTTCCACAACTGTTGAAGCCTCTTCAGCTGCGGAAACTATTTTGTCCATTTCCCCACTTAGCCTTTTCTCGGCTACCTTGATTGAAGGTGGATCGAAGCCTATTCGATGGACATATATCCTTGCATGATTTTTGATTTCTTGCAGAAAGTCTAGGGCAGTATATTGATATGGCAGGGCGTCAGAAGGATTATATAAGCGCAGATGTAATTCTGAATCCCACATGACCGACAGTGCCGCCTTCAATTTCCCCTTTAGGGAAATCTCAAAGTAGGTGTTTTCATCTGCCTTATCATGGCTATGGGAAAGCTCTTCTACCCAATCCGGTCTAGAAGGATCTTCCTGCCTTGTCCCATTCTCTGCTAGCAGAATTCCTTCTTCTGCTTCATGATCATGGGCATGTCCGTACTCCTCCAAGATAGCAACCTTGCCAGCTTCCTCATGGTCGTGGTGGTCATGATCGTGGTCGTGGTCGTGGTCGTGATCATGCTCATCTTCTTGCTCAATCTCATTCTCTAAGGCAATGCCACTTTCAGCTTCCTCTCCTAAAAATTGTCCGTACTTAAGTCTTAGCATTTTCTGATCAAAGCCAAGTTCATTGCTCCTTTTCTTAAATTCCAATTCGGATATGTCGTTCTTATCTGCCATCAATTGCTCGGTATCAATGATTATCTGTCTTTGACTTCGGAAAAAATCAGGCATCAGATCTACCTGCATACCAGCATCTTCAGCAAAGTCATAGCTTGTGGTATCTTCTAAGACCACAAAGTAGGTGGTGGATTTCGTCGCTTGAATTCTAAATGGACAATTATCCTTAGCCATGACATAGAAATAGAGTTCGCTGCCTGGTTCCATTTCAAAGTCTCCAGTGGAGAAGGAAAAGTCGCTCGATCTGGAATACCACATACGGCATTCGGCGCTGCCGAAACCGGGTCGGTACCGGGAG
>CAZMYK010000616.1:0-3076 GCA_964570435.1 uncultured Saprospiraceae bacterium
AAAGAGAAGGAGGCCAAAAATCTGGCAGATCAATATCCAGACTTAGAAAACGAGCTAAAGGAAATTATAAAGGCAAAATTTCGTGGGCTTTCAAATCAAAAGGACTAGGTCTTCCACCACCACATTATCCGTATTATTGCAATTTCACAAGAAGATTCTACCTTACAAGTTAAAGGCGAGATGAATTCCACTCCCTTTGCTACAAAGTTCCCTAGAATAAATATCTGTACGATGAAATTACTAACCTTAGGCAAAGAAGAAAATGTAAAGAAAGGTGACCACTTACTAAGGCAGGGAGAGAGATGCTCTGATCTATTCTTTGTCAGAGAGGGTATCCTAAGAGTATACTACTTGAAAGATGGACATGAGGTCACAGATTGGTTCGGAACGAAGGATTCTGTAATCACATCAATGGAAAGCTTTCACCATCAAAGCCCTAGTGAGCAGTACATCCAATCCCTTAGTGACGCTAGGATTACACGTATTCGTAAGAGTGACCTCCAGCAGGGAATTTCTACCTCAATGGAATTCAAAGATGAGTACCTGACCATCTTAACAAAGCACTTGCTAAGAGTCCAAGAAAGGATCAAAGCCCTACAATTTTATACGGCGAAGGAAAGGTATGATTTACTCATGGAAAAGAATCCTGCTGTTATAAAATTTGTACAACGAAATCAAATTGCTTCCTATCTAGGAATTTCACTTGAAACCCTAAGCAGGGTCACTAGGAGACCAAATTCTTTGACAAATATCAAAGGATAGCTAGCCTTCATAGTTGAATTTTGTGAGGAATTTATTTTTAACAAAATCACAAGCTATGTCAGGAAAAGTAATCCTAATTATTATTGCCACCATCAACCCTATTGAGAAAGAATCCCTAAGCTACTACTTGCTAGAAATGGACAAAATGTATCGTGAAGTCAAGGCCATTCCCGTCAAGAAGTACAAAATATCTGAGTCATTAATTGGGGAAGAAGCAACAAATGTGGTTTCCATAATGGAATTCTCAAGTCGTGAAGCCTTAGACAAGGTCTTTAGAAGTGAAAGATATAAGGAACTCATCCCTTATAGAATGAAGGCATTCTTAAGGGTTGAAGCAATGATAAGTGAAAATTGACGTAAGAAAACTTCTAATTTCCATGCAAGAGCAAGTGGGGCTTAAGTTCTACTTGCTTTTTTTTGAGCATTTCGTCAATACCTTTGACGAATAAACACACTTCACATGCAAATTGCTTTCAATTTCTAAGTAATTATATTTGTATAAAAGATCGGTGATACGATCCAATTTCGATGCTACAAGCTTACTTCAATTGTGTTTCAAGAAAGTACAAGCAATGGAATTTTTGAACCTGCGAAAACGTTAATTGACATTGATAACGCAGCTAGCCAGAAACATCACCGAAGACAAAAATTGGAAATGCAAGCCTTCGAAAGTTACCTAAAACAATTTCCTCATTATACTCCTAAAGTATTTGATGAGATAGCGCCGTATCTGTCCAGGAAAACCTTAGAGGAAGGTGAATTCCTACTTAGAAATGGCAAAATATGCAGAGAAATTGCCTTCATAGAAGATGGATTGCTAAGACTTTTTTATCTAAATGATGGGAAAGAAGTCACCAACTGCTTTTGCAAGGAAGGCACCATCACAACCGCCTACAGTAGCCTAATCACACAAACAGAAAGTGATATCGCCGTCCAAGCCATAGAAGCATCGAAGCTAGTCACCTTTTCCTATAGCACACTATTGACACTTTACACCAAAAATCTTTTTTGGCAACAGTTGGGCAGACTTGCGGCTGAAAATGAGTTTATTACTGCGGAATGCCATAATAGGTTTCTCAGAGATTTGTCAGCGACTGAAAGATATCAGCAAGTACTAGAGGAGGACGGTGAACTACTTCAACGTGTCCCATTAAATTACCTTACCACCTATTTGCAGGTTGCACCTGAAACGCTCAGTCGAATTCGCAAGAAAATTTCACGTACTTGACCTAGGTCAATTGATTGCGACAGGAAATAGCTAAAATTTGTAACATTAATTAATCTAAGCATTAAAAAAATGGACACAAATTCAGTTAAACAATCTGTCGTAGACAGCTATGGAAAATTAGCGAAATCTAAGAGTGATGGGATATTGTCAAAACTTTTCGCTTGCTGCGACTCAAGCGAGAACACCACCAAGGTTGGTGAAACAATTGGCTACTCCAAGGAAGAACTTGAGCATGTTCCTGAAAACTCCAACTTAGGAGTTGGCTGCGGCAATCCCTCATCGTTCAGTAATATTAAGAAAGGGGATGTTGTGATAGACCTAGGCTCTGGTGCTGGTTTTGATGCCTTCATCGTTGCACCACTTGTCGCGGAAAGCGGAAGAGTAATTGGCATAGATCTGTCCCAAGACATGCTTGATTTAGCAAGGAGAAATGCAAAGAATGGAGACTACAACAATGTCGAATTTGTTAAAGGAGATATCGAAGACCTCCCATTAGATGACGAAATCGCAGACCACATCATTTCAAATTGTGTGATCAATCTTTCCTTGAACAAGGACAAGGTATACGAGGAGGCATTTAGAGTCTTGAAACCAGGAGGAAGGCTATCAGTAAGCGACATCGTCTTGGGCAAAGAATTACCTGATTATGTACAGAAGTCCTTAGCAGGCCATATCGCATGTGTCTCAGGGGCAGAGAAAATCGAAGACTATTTGCAATACGTGGAAGATGCTGGCTTCTCAGACATAAAGGTTGAGGCAAAATCTGAATTTCCATTGGAGCTGATGCTAGGGATTCCAGAAGTGGCTAGCATTGCTGAGACAATGAACTTCAATCTTGATAGCGAAGAAGCAAAAGACATTGCATCAAGAGTGACCAGTATATCTATCACAGCAACTAAGATCTAGCCCCCTGAAACACTACAAAAAAACGCTAATCGCAAGCATTACAGCGCTCTTACTTGGTAGCGCTTGCTGTTGGATATCGTCTCTGGCTATTTGGCTTGGAGGTGCAGCTATCGTGGGAACAACAGCCCATTTTCTTGTAGGAACACAACAGATATTACTTTTGCTGGGAAGCCTTCTGGG
>CAZMYK010000617.1:0-3075 GCA_964570435.1 uncultured Saprospiraceae bacterium
CCTTTTCAGTTGAAAGCTGCTGACCCTGAGGTGGGAAGTGAGGACCAAAAAGAGCAAGTCTATCAGTTAGCAATTGATGGCGATTCACCACCTACAGAAGAAACTTCGGATGCCAAAGACAACAATACTGGCCTCCCTGACCAACTGAAATCTGGCATAGAGAACCTATCTGGTTTTTCCCTAGACGATGTCAAGGTCCACTACAACTCTTCCAAGCCCGCCCAGCTGAAGGCCCATGCCTACGCACAAGGATCCGACATCCATCTTGGTCCGGGTCAAGAAAAGAATCTTCCTCATGAAGCCTGGCATGTGGTCCAGCAGAAGCAAGGCAGGGTTCAGGCCACTACACAGATGAAGGGGATTGATGTTAATGATGATAGTGCATTAGAGAAGGAGGCAGATGTGATGGGGGCGAGGGCGATGAATCATGCTGGTGTTAATGCAACAAAAATTTGTAGAAAAGCACAAAATCGCACAGCACAGCTGCTTAAACAATCTGATGTAGAAAAAGAAACGCAAAATGGTAAATACAAAATAAAAAAAGACGATCCTTCCGTTTTGTATAGTACCCGCGATGCTGCTCTACCAAAGCCAAATTCCTTGTACACTTCAAAACCCGAAATTTATTGGCAGGGCCTAAGGTCAAGCCGAATTTGGAAGTGGACGCCAAACGTTAGGTTGTTCCCCATGAAGGAACACACAGACTACGAAAATAAAGAAACTTACATTGATAAAAAGGAAAAAGAGATTGATAGGGGGCTTGCAAAAGGTGCAGAATTAGGTATGCTTGGCGACAATGACTGTCTTCTATTTGCTGCAGCCCTTCATGAATTAATAGCGGCCGAAACAACAGAAGATGAGCTCTCTGATGAAACCACAAATCCTGGCACACTATTGAAAAGAGACTACGCAAAAGAATATATGGGCTGCAGCTACCATGCAGTAACAACTGTGGCTAACGATGGTAATTCGATTGTCACGCTCGAAGCACATGCAGGGAAAGAAATTGATAAACCTGAATTCAATATATATAGCGGTAAAGAAGGTTTTTATAAAGAAGAAACGCCTGAAGATGAAAAAGAAGAATACGAAAATTGGGGTACAATGATGTCTAAGGGACCCAATAAAAGTCTCGGCCCTGCTATTACTACCGACTCGAAAGATTCTATGCTAAGTAATTACGAAAAGAAGGAGGCCCCCAACAGGATGTTAAAAATGGGCGTCAAGGAAAAAGACATGTGACCTATTGCCATATCTAAAGGTACTTGTTGCAACTTTGCTGTTCTTTATTAAAGGAATCAAAGAATTAACTAACAGGCTTACGGCTGTTGTTTTTGTGCGGGAGAAATGGAAGTTTAAGAAAACTCTCGTAAATCTAAGGTATATGCAAGAAATTTTCGAGCTGTTTAAAAAAGCTAAACCTCTTGAAACTGAAGTTGATCAGAACAATCAATTTGCATATGAAAAAACATGCGCGTTGCAGGAACAAATTAAAGCCTATTTGAACTTCTAAAGTAGATTCACAAGACCCATTTTTTCATTTCTTCTCCTTATACTTGCATAAACAACAAAAGAGAATATCATGAGCCACAGTGATACCTTGAATGGTGAAGTAAAAATTTCGAATAGAACTGACCTCTACGAAGGCCACGACTACTACAATATTGACGACCTCCTTACTGAAGACCACTTGCTCGCACGCGATGCAGTAAGGGCTTGGGTAAAGCAGGAAGTTTCTCCCATCATTGAGCACTACTCCAACACAGCGGAATGTCCTACACAACTTTTCAAAGGACTAGCGGAAATTGGTGCCTTTGGCCCCTCACTTCCTGCTAAGTATGGAGGTGGTGGAATGGACGAGATCGCTTACGGCATTATCATGCAAGAGTTAGAAAGAGGAGACTCTGGTGTAAGATCCATGGCCTCCGTCCAGGGCTCGCTTGTGATGTACCCCATTTTTAGATTTGGTTCGGAAGAACAGCGAATGAAGTACCTTCCCAAGCTTGGAAGTGGCGAATACATCGGCTGCTTCGGATTAACAGAGCCAGACTATGGGTCTGATCCTAGTTCCATGGTGACCAACATTAAGGATGATGGAGATTCCTACATCCTTAATGGGGCGAAAATGTGGATCACCAATTCTCCCCTAGCGGACATCGCTGTGGTATGGGCAAAAGATGAAGAAGGCATCATCAGAGGTGTCATTGTGGAGAAAGGAATGCCTGGCTTTTCTGCTCCTGAAATTCATGGCAAGTGGTCTCTTAGGGCTTCAATCACTGGTGAACTGGTCTTCGAAGATGTCAGAATTCCCAAAGAGAATGTCCTACCAGGAGTACATGGACTCAAGGGCCCACTATCATGCCTTTCCAAGGCTAGGTATGGGATTGCTTGGGGAGCCATCGGAGCAGCCCTAGATTGCTACGATTCAGCCCTACGTTATTCTTTGCAAAGAGAGCAGTTCGGTAAGCCTATAGCTGGCTTCCAACTGACTCAAAAGAAATTGGCCGAGATGATTACTGAAATTACTAAGGCCCAACTCCTGGCGTGGAGACTAGGAAGCCTAGCCAATAATGGAAAGGCCACACCGGCACAGATCTCCATGGCTAAGAGAAATAATGTAAACATGGCACTTGAAATCGCTAGAGAGGCGAGGCAGATTCATGGTGGTATGGGGATCACGAATGAGTACCCAGTGATGAGACACATGATGAACCTAGAAACGGTCCTCACTTATGAGGGTACCCATGACATTCATCTCTTGATAACTGGCATGGATGTCACAGGTATTAATGCCTTCAAATAAGATGGTTAATGAATTCTTAAAGACACCCCCAATGCAACTTTTTGCGATTTCAAACGCTATTATTATAGTAAAATGTTAATTTGGTGATCGTTAGAAGCTAACCTTATGAAATTATTCTCCACATTAAGTCTTGTGCTGTGCATGGCTTTTTGTTTTTCTGTCAGCGGGCAGCAAGAAGTTGTCTACTTGAAAAATCCATCCTTTGAAGGTATTCCTACAGCAGGAGGAAGCAAGCGTGGAATTTCAGCCGCAGGCTGGATAGATTGTGGCGC
>CAZMYK010000618.1:0-3066 GCA_964570435.1 uncultured Saprospiraceae bacterium
ACCCAGGCGCTGAAGAAATTTGTGATGGCTTGGATAATGATTGTGATGGCTTAGTTGATGAAGACCTAGACTTGTTCACTTATTATGTAGATGGAGACGGAGATGGCTATGGGGATGTGACCAAGTCTATAGATACTTGTTTGAGCCTTCCTCCGCTTGGATTTGTAAGAGATTCAAGTGACTGTGATGATGACAATTTGACCGTGTACTTCGATGCAGAGGAAGTTTGTGACGGCATCGACAATAATTGTGACGGTCTTGTGGACGAAGAACTCACCGTTTATCAGTATTTTGATGATAGAGATGGCGACGGTTTTGGCAACGCTGACTTGGCGCTAGATACCTGCCTTGCTTTGCCGCCTCTTGGATATGTGGCAAATAGTTCTGATTGTGACGATGACAACCCGTTGATCTATCCAAAAGCGATAGATATTCCGGATAACAACATCGACGAAGATTGCTCTGGGAGGGACGCATCTAAGTTTACCTTCGTCCACAGCAACTTGGGGGAAATGCAATACCTACTCCACTATCCTGAGCCGATATCCGCGGAGCTTCGAGTGTATGCAATAGACGGTAGGCTTATGCTCGCCAGGAAGCTTGACTTTCTCAGCAACTATGAAGAGATTTCGTTGTACAACCTAGGTACAGGTCTATATATATTCACCCTTGTAAGCGTAGATGAAGAAGTAGTCTACAGAAAGAAATTTTTCGTCACTGAGGGTATGTAAATTCTGGATGTATCCACGACTGATCTACAGAGCAGGACTGCCATACTTGAATTCACCGCCCACTATAGTTGCTAGTACCTCTGTGTCCATGATTTCTTCATCCTGACACTCGATAAGATCTTTAGATAAAATGACGATGTCAGCTAACTTTCCCACTTCTAATGACCCCTTGTCTTGTTCTTGGAATGCTGCAAAGGCATTGCCAAGTGTGTAGGAGTAGATAGCCTCTGTTCGTGTCATTGCCTGTTCGACGAAGAATTCGAAGCCATTGTCGACTCTTTTCCTAGTTACAGAGGCATAAAACGATTCAATAGGATCCACATCTTCCACTGGAGCATCTGTCCCATTGGCGATCACAACGCCAGCATCAAGAAAGGACCTCCAAGCATATGCACCTTCTCGGGCTCTTTTTTCACCAAGTCTATTTTCAGCAAATAGAGCGTCTGATGTGCAATGTATCCCTTGCATCGCCGCAATTACACCTAATTCCTTGAAGCGAGGTATATCTAACGGGTCGACATGCTGCGCATGTTCAATGCGCCACCTCGCATTAATGAGACTTTCGTCTTGACCTTGCTGATCTTTGATGATATTTAGAACTTCCTTGTTCGCTCGATCACCAATTGCATGTACACATAATTGCATTTCACTTTCTCTTGCTATCTCAGCAATTTTTCGAACCTCACTTATTTCTGTTGTATTCTGGCCATGGAAGTGGGGTTTATCATGATAAGCCTTTAGTAGCCAAGCTCCATAAGAACCTAGAGCACCATCGACTTCAGTTTTTATAGCCCTGCATGTAAAAAATTTATTCCCGGCATCTATAACTCGAGCTCCTCTAGCCTTTCCCTTCATTCGTTCCGAAGAGTGCCTGAGCATGGCCCATAGTCGTAGGTCTAATTCACCTTCCTTCGCCATATTGGTGTAGTCCGCAATTTCTTGGAATGAAGAACCAGCATCTTGAAAAGAAGTAATGCCCTTAGCAAGGCACTCTTTTTCAGCCAAGGCGATGCCTTCATACCACTTTTTCTTTAACTCCTCTTGGTTAAGGGTAGCCAAGTAATCAGCATAAATTGTTCTAATTGGACCCATTGCTCTTTCTTCAAACATGCCGATGGCATTTCCTTCTTTGTCTCTGACAATGCGCCCTCCAGCAGGTGTTCCCATTTCTTTTGATATCCCAGCAAGCTCCATGGCTTTTTTGTTAGCAAATAGACCATGTCCACTAGCATGAACTAGTATCACTGGGTTGTCTGGAGAAACTTCACTCAATTTGTGGTGTGATGGATAACCGTCGAATAGCTCATCATCTGAAGCTTCCCACTTATCCTGATGCCATCCTCTGCCCTCTATCCAAACATCTTTTTCCAAGGTCTTGGCTTTTTCTCCGACCATCGCAACTATTTCGGCCCAAGACTTAGCTTTTAAAAAATTTAAATTTTGTAGAGAGGAGCCGAGGCCTGAAAAGTGTCCATGTCCTTCGATGAATCCCGGCATAACAAAGTTTCCTTTGGCATCTATGACCTCTGTATTTTCGTCTTTCAGCTTAAGCACCTCCTCCGAGTTTCCTACGAAGTCAACTAGGCCATTTCTAATCGCTATTGCTTCAGCTCTGGGTTGTTGCTCATCAACCGTCCAGATATTGGCATTTACTATAATCACGTCCACATGAGAACCCTCATCAGAACATGCAGAAATAAAAAAAAGCACTACTAATAGATAGAAATATTTCATTTGGTTATAAATAAATGAGCAAATAGAAAACAATTGTAAGCTAATTCAATTTTTATCTTTGTCAAAATTTACGATCCAATATGCTTTCTAGCGATGAATTAAGAGTGAGATTCAATTCTTACATTTCTGAGTACAAATTTGAAGGTGAGCCCTCTAATCTGTATGAGCCTATTTCATACATAATGAATCTTGGTGGCAAGAGGATCCGTCCGATTCTGGTATTGATGGCTTGTGAAATGTTTGGGGGTAGAATAGAAGAGGCTTATCCAGCTGCGCTTGCACTAGAGGTTTTCCACAACTTCACCCTAGTGCATGACGATATTATGGATTCTGCAGAAACTCGAAGAGGGCATTCGACTGTTCACAAAAAGTGGAATGAAAATATTGGAATATTAGCAGGGGACGCAATGCTGATTAAGTCGTATCAGTTGCTTGGGCAGTATGAAGACTTGCAACTACAGACGCAGCTTTTTAGAATTTTTACAAAGCTTGCTGGCCAGCTTTGCGACGGGCAGCAGATGGATATGAACTTTGAAGTAAGTGAAGATGATGGCAATGACGAAGACATTGTCCATGCTCAAGCTCAATTCCACCAAGTAGC
>CAZMYK010000619.1:0-3059 GCA_964570435.1 uncultured Saprospiraceae bacterium
AGGGAATAAAACTGGGTTAGGAAGTAGGAGGTGGTAATACTCGCTACCCACAGGAGCAAAATTATGCTGCTTGCGATTAAAAAAACGCTCAAAAAACGACTAACGGGCTGTCTGTAGGAAAGGTGTTGGCCTTCCTTGCCCTTGTAGTGCATCAAGACCTTCCAACTTGCAAGCACGAAGGCCGTATTCAAAATCAGCCCACAGAATTCTATGATGAGGTAGACATATCGAAAGGCTCCCCCCGTGGACAATTTGTAGTAGTCTTCCAGCGAAAAACTCAAGGTGTAAAGCACGAAAAACAGGTGCAGGATGGCAGGTAGATAGGTAATCTTGGGAAGAGAAAAGGGAGGGTCTTCTGCGAAGCAAAGCCTTCGACAATAAAGATAAAGCATAGGGCCGAATAAGAAAACGATGCTGTCCACAAGGGTCCCCAACCTGTATAAGAGCATATCACTTCCGTACCTCACGAAGAGTAGTCGTCCGACTAGCATCACGACAGAAAGCGACAAAAAGATGGAGAGTATTCGATTGGCACTTGCATTCCTGTTGCGGACCAGGGAGAGGGTCAGAGCAAGGAAGATTCCTTGACTAATACCAATTAAGAGCACCACATCTAAGTATCCAAACGTCATCTCGACTCCATGCATTTTCTACTCCTCAAAGCTAGTAAAATACATCTCTGTAAGTGTATCTCTGGGTACAAACACCCAGTAAACACGCTAATCGATGACCATAAAACCCCCTTGAAGAATACTTTTAGGAGTCATTTTAGCTTTTGTCATTGTCGCACATGCATCTTATTGAAAATCTTCTGTTTTCCAAGTCATCTATCGGATGAGCATGAAAAACTTCGTTGGTGGTGTATTTCGATAATTCAAATTGTATACCAGCACCACCATATAGGTGCACATGGTAGTATTCATCAAATTTGTTGAATTGATTTAACCAGATGGAGGTCCCCTTCCCATTGCCAACAAATAGTCTTTTTCCCATTTGATATCCAAGACCTTTGATCGCAAGTCCCGATTCATTCGTATGGCCAAGCGGTGATTTCCAATCTACAGTGTCCAAAAGGGCATGGATCGAATCATGTGCAAAATTGGACTTTAGTATTTGCCAGTCTTTGACCGTGGGGACCCTCCAGCCTTTAGGACAGAGCTGATCCAATTCATCGACGGGATACAACCTTCTTTCGGACTCGCAATTTCTATCTTTGAAACAACGTGAATTAGGGGTAAGTAACCTCAAGTTCTCTGCAAACCATCTTTGCCTACCAATATCTACAATCCCATATTTATTGTCATCCCTAGGATCTACAAAGTACTCAGAGAATTTACCTTCTTGACCTGTCTCTTGCTCTTGCTGTTGCAAGCTTCCACAAGACCACAGGATCGTAACAAGAATAAACATTTGCAATTGGGTAATAAAGGGAATGAGGTGTTTCGACGAAAGGCTCATAGAAGGATAGATTGTTTCTTTCTGATTTCTAAGTAATAGAACTAGGCAGACTAGGACATCATTGCATAGATGCCTAAGAAACTAAAAATTGTGATCCACTGCACTTATAGCACTTTCAAGAGGTCTTGATAAATAGGCTCCGGCTTTTCATATCTAGTAAGTCACCTAAATATCACCCAGTCATGTGATACCACACCTCCTTTTTCGCAGCTAGCTTTGTGATATCAAATCTTAATACAAAACCTTAAATGATGAAAAAAATTACGCTATTACTTTGTTTCTTATCGATATCAATTTTTGGGCTTCTTGCTCAAACTGATAACGTAGGCATAGGAACAAGTACTCCTGACGCATCTGCCTTGCTTGAACTAAGCTCAAACAATAAGGGAATCTTAATCCCTCGTGTAGAACAAGGGGCAGTTACATCTCCTGCTAAGGGATTGTTGATCTTCCAGAACTCCGATGCTAGTTTTTATTATTTCAATGGTTTTAACTGGGTCAAGTTAAGTAGTGATGGAATTGTAGATTTTGATGGAGATACAAAGGTTACGGCAATTGATGCTCTAATTTCGGATTCGATTCGTTTCGATATTAATGGAAAATTGCACACCAGTTATATCTCAAATTCCAATAACGATGCTCTAATCGATATCCATTCGAAAGGACAAAGCACTTTTGTTGGAGAGAATTCTGGTGTAGTCAATACTGGAATTTTAAATACGGCTTTTGGTTCTTTCGCTCTTAGAAATAATACTAGTGCGACTTCAAATTCAGCCTTTGGAAGTAATGCATTAAAAGAAAATAGCCTTGGCTTTAGTAACGTGGCTGTGGGAAGTAATTCACTTTCCGAAAATGTAGTTGGAAATAATCTTGTAGCAGTTGGTGTAAATGCGTTAAGATCTAATCTAGGTAAGTTTAATACTGCTGTTGGAGCATCAGCAATGACTAGTAATACTGATGGCGAAAACAACACGGCGGTTGGATACGCTGGTTTGGCCTTTAACACGGATGGAAACTATAACGCAGCTCTCGGACATCAATCAATGTTTAGCAATACTGCCGGATCGTTTAACACCGCTTTGGGACATGCATCATTAAGAAGCAATACTACAAGTTCTCAAATGGTCGCAGTCGGAGACTCTTCTCTCTACAGCAACACCACAGGAGTGAAAAATACTGCTGTAGGTTCGCGGTCACTAAAGTCCAATGTCGATGGACAACGAAATTCAGCTTTTGGAAACATGGCACTAAGTAAAAATTCATCTGGTGATGCTAATACAGCCTTTGGAAATGAAGCATTGAAAAACAATATAAGTGGAGATTTAAATATTGCAATTGGTAATTTTTCAATGTTGAATAATACTACAGGTATTCAGAATACGGCGATAGGTAGCCAGACATTGAACAACAACGATTCAGGAGAAAGAAATGTGGCCGTGGGGCGCCAGGCAATGTTTTCGAATATAAACGGACGTAATAACACCGCAATCGGAAACGAAGCCTTATATGAAAATGAGGATGGACTAATGAATACAGCGATTGGAAATTTTGCTTTGAATAATAGTGAAACAGGCTCAGGTGGAGTGGCGGTTGGGAATTAT